>CACWOA010000004.1 GCA_902762395.1 uncultured Ruminococcus sp. | reverse complement strand
TTTTTGATCCTATCATTGTGATGGACAAGCTGCGTGATTACAACATTGCTTTTATCTCCAAGCCATCGAATATGAAAATACCGATCATCGGTCACGCTCTGTACTGTGCCGGCTTTCTTGCTATTGATCGGGAAAATGACCGCAATGCACTGAAGACCATTTTGACCGCAGCAGACTACCTGAAGCGGGATATTTGCAGCATCGGGATTTTTCCCGAAGGAACCCGCAGCAAGACAGGCGAAGTGGGAGAATTCAAGGGCGGCGCCTTCAAGGTGGCGCAAAAGACGGGCGCTCCCATTGTTCCCGTGGCGCTGGACGGCACGGCGGCGCTGTTTGAGAGAAACGGACACTGGATCAAATCGGGAAATGTCAAACTGCGCATCCTGCCTCCGATCGAAACCGAGGGCATGGGTCGGAACGAATTCCGCGAACTTCCCGCCAAAACCCAGGCCGCCATCTGCGAAGCACTTCAATAATGTGAATTTCACACTTCACGTTAATGAAGCGCTTTGACGGGGCATTCTTTGACGCATTCAAAGCAGAGGATGCACTCGGTGCCGTATTTTCTGCGGCGGCTGTTGTTGTTGACTTCCACATTCATGGGGCAGACGCGCTGGCATTTGCCGCAGTTTACACATTTGCTTTCGTCGCATTTCACGCGGAAGAGGGAGAAGTAGCTCATAGGTTTGAGGAATACCGTGATGGGGCAGAGGTATTTGCAGAAAGCGCGGTTGTCCTTAAAGGCAAAGGCAAGAAGGATGCCGAGCAGATAATAGAGGACATTGCCGCCGAGAAAGAGCCAGAACATGATGGTTTCAAGATGGGCGGCGTGGGTGACAAAGAGTGCCGTCACGAGCGCAAAGGACAGCACAAACATGACATAGCGCAGCGCGCCGAGCTTCTTTTTGCGGGGCGATTTTGGATGCTTGTAGGGCAGCAGGTCGAGAATCATCGCTGTCCAGCAGGCGTAACCGCACCAGCCCCGTCCAAAGAGAAGCGGTCCGAAGATTTTGGCAACGGCGTAATGAATGGTGGCCGCCTCAAACACGCCCATGTAGAGATAATACCAGAAGCCCTCGATCTGCATATTTTCGCGGCTGATGATGCCGAGATACACGAGCATATAGGAGCCGACCGCGAACTGCACGAAGCGGCGGGCGTACTTCTTGCCGCTGGCGTACATCGCCAATCCCACCGCAATGCAGGTGCCGATGTAGGAAAAATTGAAGAGATAAAAGAGATTGCCGAGCGTGAGCCAGAGCGAAACCGCCACGGTTTCAAAGGCAAGGAACAGGATGAGCGCGGGAAGATACTTTTTGAAATTTTTCATGCAGGGGAACGACCTTTCTATTGGGATTTTTTGTATTTTTATTATAACATTCCCCCCGTCCTGTCTGCAACTTTTTTTCGGTGAGTTTCAAATGACGGCGGCAAGCTGCAAATGTTTTTGTGTGGCGTCGACTTGCGGAGTTTTTTGATGACGAATCAACCCAATACATAAATTCCCTCCGTCCGTTCGGAACCATCCGGTCCGCGCGACCGACACCAAAAAGCAGGCATAAAGAAAAGGAGCAGCCCCTTTTGCATCATGCGGGTTGCTCCTTTTTGATTGATAGCAATTCTTTTTGTCGGGTGTTTTTTATACAATATACCCTGTCATATATAAAAATACGACATTTTTTCGCATGCCAATAAGCCCGGAAGATCAGCGTCTGCTGTAAACGCCGCTCTCAAAAATAAAATCCGTATGTGGACAGAACGATACAGGCGATCCTTTTTATCGTATCATCATCTAAGGAGGTCTCCTTTTCGTTCAATACCTCTTTAACATAGATACAAAATGATTCCAGTAACTTTTGCCGTGACGCGGCTAAAGATAATACGGTTTGTTTGGTTTTTTCTTTGCTTCGCACATAATCTACATATGGTTTAAGCTTGTCATCACTCTTTTGATAATGCATATAAATCTCCTCTTTCCAATCATGATTGACGGTTTCGATCTGATTAAGAAAAAGCGACAAACCGGATGCGCCGATCTGCCGCCCTTGTTGTTGATCGCTTATACTAATTTTAGCCGAAAATTAGTATTAATCTTCCTGCACCGCGTTGGGACTGTCCTGCTTCACGGCCTTGACGTATTCTTCCAGGCACATACCGGAGCGCTTCATATATTCGGCCGCGTCTTTGCCGACATACCGCAGATGCCACGGCTTTGCCGCAACGCCTGTCACGGATTGCTTGTTTGCCGTGTATCGCACGATAAAGCCGTATTCATGCGCGTGTGTGTTAATCCATTGACACTGGTCTGTGACGGAAAACTGGCTGACCGAACTTACGTCGGTAGAGATATCGACCGATGTGCCAAGCTGTGCTTCATCTTCTCCCGGCGCGGGATAGTTTTCCGCCGCGAGCTTTTCGGCCTGCTCTGCCGAAGCGCCTTCCGCGATATACTTGTCTCTGCCCAGCAGAAGCGCCTGCCCCTGCTGCTCATAGGAGAGATACCCGCTGACGGGAACAATGCCCAGTCCGTCCTCCGACATGGCGTTTACCATTTCGATAAAAGCCTCCGCCGCGTCCGCCCGCAGATACACCGATTCCCCGTTGGGGACGGTGTTGAGCGAAACAAGGTTCTGCGGAATGACGCTGCTTTCGATGGGCGTGTCGTGACTGACAATGCGGGGATAAACGGCAACATCCGACAGCGATTGACGGGAGGCGGAAACCTCCACAAAGGATGCGTCATTGATACGGTTGACCTGCCATGCGACCACAGCGGCGGCAATGACCGCCACGGCTGCCGCAATGACAGCACAGCGCTTGAAGGTTCTGATTTTTCTCACTTTGAACGGAGATTTTTTTGCCTTGTAAAACTGGGTATAATACTTTCCCGTCGCTTTACCTGCCATCGGAATCACCTTATTTCTCACATCAATCGGAATACACACAACAATTCTTACACATAAACTATCATCATCTCCATTATAAATTATGTAAAATGGAAAGGATGACAGAAATGGGAAAAAAGTATGACAACTTTGTAAAATGTTTGTCCCGATTTAAAGCCTGAAATCCCCGAAACAGGCAAGTTCCGGGGATTCCGAGAAAAGATGAAATGGTTGATAGAGAGGTGTGCGATGCCGAAAATCAGAGGAAAATCAAAGGGAAGGCGCGATCATTTCGAGTTCCGGCAGTTCAATGCAGTGTTTGATCGTGTTATGCCGTACCCCGTCCATCAGGTCGTCAAAATCCATCCACATTACGCCGTCCACTTCGGACGGCTGCAAGCGAAGGGAATCTTCCCCGATTTCACCGCGATAGAGAAAGACGTGGCAATATTCCTTGTCGTGGTAGCCCTCCCCGATGTCGTCGTCGTAAAAGCACTGCCGGATTCCCACCAATTCCAGCGCGTCGGGGGAGGCGGGAATGCCGAGTTCTTCTTCGAGTTCGCGCAGCGCGCCGATGGTCATGGATTCGCCTGCCGATATATGACCCGCCGAGGAAATGTCGTAATAACCGGGATAGAGCCGTTTTGCAGCGGAACGAAGCTGGAGCAGCAGTTGCGGTTTCCCCGCATGGTCATAACGGACGATCCATATATGCGCCGTGACGTGCCACAGCCCCCGCCAGTGCACGAAATCGCGATCCGCGACATATCCGGCGGGAGAGCCGTCTTCGTTATACACGTCAATCAGCTCGATTTCCTGTCCGTCCGTCACACATATTTGCAGGCGGTCGCCCTTGTATTGGAGCGTCATTTCAAAATAAGGGGCATCCGTCAGCAGCTTTTTGAGAAAGATGCGGTCGCCGTCCCACAGCGGCAGATCAAAGATTTCCTGCTTGTCAATCCAATGCAGTTCGCCTTCGCTGCATTCGGACAGATGCCCCTCAAAATCGCGGGCGGTGTAGAGATACATCACTTCCCCGTCCCATACGTCAGACAGGAAAGTAACTACACCGCGGAGCGACAGATCACGCACCGTCAGACCGGTTTCCTCTTTGATTTCGCGCAGCGCGCATTGTTCGGGCGTTTCGCCCGGTTCGAGTTTGCCGCCGACGCCGATCCACTTGCCGCGGTTGATGTCAGCGTCTTTCTTGTTGCGCAGCAGCATCAGGTAACGGCTGCCGTTTTCTATGTAACAGAGTGTACATTTTATCATGGCGTGTTTTCCTTTCCGTTTTACCGGATGATGTCAGCGTCAGTTGCCGTGGCCGGCGTAGAATTTGGGAGAAGCGGAGCGCGTCACCGTCACCTGAGAGGGAGAGACGGCTTCGGCTTCGTTTTCGATGTCACCGCGGCCGCTGCCGCCGCAGGAGCCGAGAAGAAGCAATCCCGCCGCCAGCAAAAGAAGCGCGGCGAGCTGTGTTTTTTTCAACATACGATCAGCCCTTTCCGAAAGAAATCAGAACTGTACTTCCACATAATCGCCCAGCGCATGATTGACTTCAAGAATCAACACGGGTTCGCCGGTGCCGTCGAGGTAGGAACGGCATCCCACAGAGCCGGATTTGGTATATTTGCCGTTGGTGTTTTTGACTTTAATGACGTTTTCCACCGAAAGGTTGGACTTGATGGTGGCTTCGTCGTATTGGTTAAAATATTCAATGACGTCTGATTTTCCCACGCCGTCCGCACTTCTGGTAAGCGTCCAACTGTCGTTGAGAATCGCTTCCGCCGCCTTGTTCATGTTGACCGATTCCGAGGGAATGATGGTGTTGCCCGTGGCAAGGTCGATGGTATAGGCGTAGGCATAGGAATAAGGATGCGCCGCACCCTTGTAAAAAACGCCTTGGCGGAAGACAATGCTGAGTTTGTCCTTGTTTTTCAGCTTCACCTCGTAGGTGCCGGAGAAGTTTTCGAGAGCGCTGTCACCGGCAGCGGTTTCACATTCCGACTGGAAGAGCTTGTTGTAAAAACGCTGCATGGTTTCGTCGTACAATCCGGTGATCTGGGGATAGGTGCATTTGATCTGACCGTCAGCGGCTGTGTAGGTTTTATCCACGATTTTGTAACTGTTGTCGCGCTGGGGCGCCGCCTGTGTAGCCGAAGTCTTTTCGGTCGCTTTTGCGGTGGTTTTGGAAGTTTTCTTTTGTGTCGAGGCGGTGGTGGCGGTTGTCTTTTTCTTGGTGGTCATGGTAGTGGTGGTGGTCGTGACGTTTTCGTCCTCAACGGCGTTGTTTTTCTGGGTGCTGTCCGTTTCGCCGTCGTCTTCAAAGGCAATGATCTCCACCGTTTTAGATGTCTGAGTGCTGTCCGCGCCTTTTTTGGTCTGTGTGGTGGATTTACTGCTGTCTTTGCCGCAGGAAACGACAGAGACAAGCAGAGCCGACGAAATGGCAAGCGCCGCAAACTTTCTGAAGAAATGGTTGTAATGACTCATTTGGCAAACCTCCTGTAATTGACGGATGATAAAAATATTATGCCAGATGTTCGCTCTTTGCCAGTCCCCATTTTTCCACCTCGTCACAGTGGTCGGTCAGACCGACATAATAAGCGTCCAGCTCGGTGAAGTCGTTGATAATCCATTTGCCGTCGTTGACGGTGTACATGATGTCGTTGGAGCCTGTTTTTTTGCAGTGATCCACATATTCCTGCGGAATATGGGCGTTGGCGTAGTACAGATCATGCGCGCCGAAGCAATGCATAATCTCATGGGCATAGGTGGCAGGCGGCGAGATAAAGACGTCGTCAAACTTTACATAGATATTGCAGAATTCCACATCATATTCGCTGCAATTGGTGTATCCCAGCGTCCAGGGGTTGACCTGGTTGGAATAATCCGTGTTGAAGAAGAAAAGATAGACCGCGTTGTCAGCGTTGTATTTGGCTTTGACCGCGTCGGTGTCGATGTTCTGAAGCACCCAATTGCGCTGCACTTCATATTTGTCGCCGTACTCAGTGACGAGATTGTCGTCAAAGGAAGCGGTGTATTTCAGGTCGTCGTCCCTTTCCCAGTCGTAGATGAATGAAGCGGTTTTGCCGAAGGCTGCCACCTGTTCGGTGAGGTAGGATGTGCCGCGCCAGAGATTGTCGAGCGTATCCTTCATGGTTTCGGCGTCTGTCTGCGATTTTTCGTCCCATTTCACAGAGAGATCGGACGCGAAGACCGAGAACACGACGGTGGTGCCGTCGAGCGAACGGGCGGAGCCGAGGAATCCTTCATAAGGTCTGGGCGCCTCCCGCGTGTTGTCAGGCGAGGCAGGTTCCGCCGCTTGGGTGGCGGTGGTTTTGCGGCTGCTTTTTTTCGCTGATGCTTTGGTCTTAACGGCGGCTTGTGTTTTCTCCGTCGTTGTGGCGGTGCTTTGGGGCTGCGTTGAAGTCGGCTCAAAGGTCGCCATGGAAATCGTTTTTCCTGTTGCCTTTGCGTTGTCAGGCGAATTGGCAATCGGCTTGCCCGATTTGTTTGACTGACCACAGGAGACAAATGCCGCCAGCATGACGGCTGAAAGTACAAATGAAACGGTTTTTCCCCATTGTTTGCTGCTGAACCACATAATTCCAACCCTCTGTCTGTTCCTTTATAAAATGTGCCTAAATCCTCTGTTACTATTTTATTACAAAAAAACAGAAATGTAAAGCACAATTAAAGATTTGTCATCTGTTTACAGAATTTGTAAACATTCGCTCGCTAATTGCGCTTCGCTTTTTCTTTTTTTGTTATTCCTCTAACTTCTCATTTACCGTCTCTGAAAAACGCCTCAAATGCCTCGCGCGTCATATAATCATTGATGACGCCCAGCAGCGCCTTGGTCGTCATGTGAGCGGGAAGCCCCAGATATGCCAGCAGCGCGGCGCGTCGTGACGCGCTGTTTTCGCCGCCGGACAGCCCCGCGCGGAAGAAATCCGCCCGCGTAATAGGTTCCGCCGGGCATGGGGATGGGGCGGCGTTTTCATCGCAGACCACGCCTGCCTTTTGCAGCGCCGTCAGCAGCACCTCGGTCGGCATCCCCTCCACGCCGAGCTTGCCCTCCTTGGAACGCTCGGTCTTGCGCCGTTCCTTGCCCTCGATGTCGGGAATGTAGGCGTGCCTGATCTGCTCGGGCGGTATGCAGGATTGCAGATGGTTGCGGATGACGAAGCCCGCCGCGTCGCTGTCGGTCAGCACCAGCAATCCGCGGGTGCGCGCGAGATGGCGCAGCATATTCATTTTTTCTTTGTTTTTAAAAATGCCGAAGCCGTCGGTGGTGATAATCAACCCGTCGATCAGACTGCTCAGACGGATCTTGTCGTAACGTCCCTCCACAATGACCGCTTCTTTGACCCGGATCATCGTGTCACCTCCGCCGCCGCGAACATCTGGGCGAGGAGTTTTTCCATGAGAATCCTGCCGTCCACACGGCTGCTTTTGAGCGCCGCGTCGGTTTCGCAAAGCAGCGTACACCAGCGGCAGAGCAAGGCGACGGGATAGCGGCGGCAGTCGCGGAAGGAAAAGCCCAGCCGTTTCTCCTTGCCCTTGTATTCCTCCCCGAAGAGGGCTGCCATGTCATCGGCGGTTTTGCGCTGCGCGGAAGCGAGCTTGGCGCGATAAAGGTCGATGAACGCCCCCGACATGATCGCCAGCACAGCGACAGGTTCGGTTCTCTCGTCAAAGAGTTCCTCCATCACCTGATAGGCGTCGCGCCGTTTGCCCGCGATGACATTCGACGCGAGGAGGTAGGCTTTCACATCCACGCTCTGGGTGGTGTTGCCGTCGATAGCGGCGCGGGTGATCTGACCGCCGCAAAGGGAATGCAGCTTGCTTAGTTCGCTGAGAAGGTTGGTGATGTCGGTGCCGCAGCGTTCCGTCAGGTAGGCGGCGTCGGCGCGGGAAATCTGCGTGCCCATTTCCTTGGCGGCGTTCAGCAGAATGTCCGTGATTTCGCCGGCAGTGGGCGTTTTGCAGTTGACGACGGTGCCGCTCTTTTTGATGAGCGAACGCATCGCGCCTTGTTTGTCCCCGCTTTTCGCGGAGGCTTTGACCGACACGTTGAAAAAAATCAGCACGCAGGTGTCGTAAAGCGAACCGAGAAGCGTTTCGAGCTTGCGGTACTGCTCCGCGCCGATGGCGGACGCGTCGAGATCCTTGACCACCACCATGCGGCGGTCGGTCATCATAGGCAGCAGCTCAGCGGCGGCGGCGATTTCATCCACGGTGCAAGTGCTGCCGTCGAACTCGGTATAGTTGAATTCCGGCATAAAGGTCGGCATAAAGGCGTCCTTTAACTGATCGAGACTGCGGCGGCGCAGATATCCGTCCTCCCCCGTAATCAGATACACGGGAGACGGCGTTCCGGCAGCGATATGCCCCTGTAAGGCGGGGTAGTTGATTTCACTCATTGAAAAACCTCTTTAAAGTGTGAAATGTGAAATGTGAAGTGTGAAATGGTTTGCGTTTTTTGTGCGATAGCCCTTATCTAAAGTATAGGATTTTATGGGCAGGTTGTCAAGGGAATACGCCAATCAAAGAAGTATATGTCCTTTAAAATTATATTTACAAAAAATTACAATCCGGATTTTACCGCTTTTTTCAGCCAAAATATTGCAATTGTCACTTGCAAATGCTATAATAATACGATAATACAAGTTTAGTATGGCTTTCAAAGAAAGGATTTGAACCCAAATGGCACTGATTACCAAATCAATCAAAGGAACGCAGGACGTGCTTCCATCCGAGAGCTATAAATGGCAGTATGTAGAGAAGGTCTGCCTCGAGACGGCGCGTCTGCACGGCTACAGCGAGATTCGCACGCCCGTGTTTGAACACACCGAACTCTTCACCCGCGGCGTGGGCGATACCACCGACGTGGTGCAGAAGGAAATGTACACCTTCAATGACCGCGGCAACCGTTCGCTGTCGCTGCGTCCCGAAATGACCGCATCCGCCGTCCGTTCGGCCATCGAACACGGTCTGATCAACGACGCGCTGCCGGTCAAGGACTGCTATGTCGCTTCCTGCTACCGCGCGGAGAAGCCGCAGGCGGGGCGTATGCGTGAATTCCACCAGTTCGGTGTAGAGCTTTTCGGCGCGCCCTCTCCCGCCGCCGACGCGGAGATCATTTCGCTTGCCAACGCCACGCTGACCGAACTCGGCATTACAGGCTACACGCTGGAGATCAACTCCATCGGCTGCCCCGCCTGCCGCGCCGAATACCACAAGGCGCTCAAAGATTATTTTGAGGGCAAGAAGGAATGCCTTTGCGAAACCTGCCTTGACCGTCTGGAACGGAACCCCATGCGCATTATCGACTGCAAGGTGCCGACCTGTCAGGAGGTCGCCAAGGACGCGCCGCGCATGATCGACTACCTCTGCGACGAATGCCGCGCCCACTTCGACAGCGTAAAGAAATACCTTACGGCGATGGGCATTGCCTACACCGTCAATCCCTCCATCGTGCGCGGACTGGACTATTACACCCGCACGGTGTTTGAATTCATCTCCTCTGACCTCGGCGCACAGTCCACCATCTGCGGCGGCGGCCGTTATGACGGGCTGTTCAAGCAGCTCGGCGGCCCCGATACGCCCTCTCTCGGCTTCGGCATGGGTCTGGAACGCGTCATGCTGGTCATGGAAGCGCAGGGCGTGACATTCCCCGAACCCGAAAAAACGACGATTTACCTTGCCCCGATGGGCGAAGCGGCGATGGTAAAATGCATGGAGCTTTGCGCCAAGCTGCGCGAGGAAGGCTTCTCGGCGCAGACCGACCTCAACGGCCGTTCGGTCAAGGCGCAGATGAAATACGCCAACAAGCTGGGCGTAAAATACACCGTCGTCATCGGTAACAGCGAACTGGAATCCGGCATTGTGAAGCTCAAAAACATGGAGAGCGGCGAGCAGACCGAAGTGACGATGGACACCGGCATTATCGAATCGCTCTATGACCTCGGCATCAGCGACACCATGGCGCGCCTCAACGAGACGGTAGCCGCCTTTGAAGGCATGGCGGGTCTTGACAAGCTGCTGGGCGGTCAAAGCGACGAAAGCGGCGACGAGGCGTAATACGGGGAGGCGTTGACGATGATAACCAGCCGACCGTTCGGCGGCGAGCCGAGCGAGCTTTGCGAGGCATTCGCGGATTATTTTGACTGCGACTGCATCTATTTTCCGGTCATGCAGGATCCGCGTACCATTCTGGACGCGTTTCATAAAGCGGTCGCGGACAGCGAGGGGAACGGAATCGTTCCCGTGCTGGTCGCCGTTGACAGCAACCTCGCGGAGGCCATCGCCTTGAATGTGAGCGGAGACGAATGCGATACGCTTTCCGAGCTGGACAAAGAAGCGATTGCCGGATATCGAAAGACATTGATTGCGGAGGCCGACAGACAAACCGCCGAGTGTTTCTTTCATGAGGCGATGGATGAATACGGGCTTGACCCGTGCGGCGAAATCGCGGACGGAGAAGCGCTGCGGGAGCCGGAGCTTTGCGCGGACTACTGTGAAACGCTTCTGGTGCGCATCCCCGTGACAGCGCCGTGGCAGGTCGCGGCATGGCTGCCGATGGGCAACTGGAACGACTGCCCTCCGCCGCCGGTCATGATGGCGGTCACAAAGAAATGGCAGGAGGACAGCGGCGCGGTGATTTGCCATGTAACCGGCGACAGCATCGACTATCGGGTGCCGCATCCTCTGAAAAATGAGACGTCCGTGCGGACGCTGGCGGAGGAACATGAGCTGTTTTGCCCCTATTGTCTGGAAAACACGCCGTCCTGCACGCGCGGGGCATGGATGGACAGCCTGACCCGATCGACGGTCTGGCATTTCTGGTGGGATTGATATGAATACCAAACGCAAACGAATTACAGCGGCGGTCTGTTTTGCGGCGCTGCTGGGAGTGGAAATCCTCATCGGTCGGTTTGCGCACGGGTTTGTGCGCGCCTACATCGGGGATGTGCTGGTGATACCGCTGCTGTACTGCTTTGTGCGGGTGTTTTACGTCCGCCGGAGCGTATGGCTGCCCGCCGCCGTGGGCAGTCTGGGCATTCTCGCGGAGCTGTTGCAATATTTGCGTCTGTGTGACAGACTGGGTATACCGCGCGGCAGTCTGCTCGGCATTCTGCTCGGCTCGTCAGCCGACTGGGGCGACATGCTCTGCTATGCCGCCGGCACCGCGCTGATTTATCTGACCGAATATTGCTTCTTTTTCTATAGCGATAAGAAAAGAGAGAAACCATGCTGAAACGATATCAATTCGGATTTGACATACCGGCGCTGCTGCTGTTTCTGGCGGTCATGGCGCCCAATCTGATCTGGTTTGCGGTTCCCGCGCCGCAGGACATTCTGCGCGTTGCGTCGGTCACGCCGACGGTGGATAGGATTGGTTCCGTGTGTCAGGCGGCGATGATCGGTTCCCTGCTGGTGATTTGCCATAAGGAGAGGGAGCAACGCCTGCTTTCCCCGCTGAAAGCGGCTTCGCTGGCCTGCGTATTGCTGTATTATGTCGGCTGGGCGCTTTACTATACCGGACTGACAGCGCCTTTGGTGGTTCTTCTGCTGACGGTTCCGCCGTGTCTTTCGTTTCTCCTGCTTGCGCTGGACAGAAAAAACGCTTTCGCGCTTTTCTTTGGCGCGGGTTTTACGGTCTGTCATCTGGTGTTCGCCATCGCGAATTTTATTATATAGCATTTTGTATCTATTTTTTAGATTATTGGGAAGTGAAACAAACGACGGTGAAGGAACCTCAAAAAATAAAAGAATCCCGTCTGCCGGTGATTTCCGCCGCGGTGATTTTAGCGATCATCGGGCTGAATGAGCTGCTGCTGTCGGGAGATTTCTCGAGTACCTATGTGGACGAACTGCTGACGGTGCCGTTTCTGTGCTGTCTGCTGCGGAGTGTCAGACCCCGCCTCAAGGGGCGGCTGATACTGCCGTCGTTTTTGCTGCTGCTGTGCGGCTTTGAACAGATGGTCTGCTTCTTCTGGGATTACGGTTCCCTGCTGCCGCGCGGTGAAAGCGCCTACCGTATGCTGCGGCGGTCGCTGCATTACGGCAAGGTGTTTCTGATCTTCGCGGTGGGCGCGGCAGGCTATTGTGTCCTCAACGCGCTGGCCAATTGGTTTGGACAGCTCATGAAGAAAAAGACCTCGCCGCGCGACAGAATCATGCTGCGGGTCAAAGTCGCCTGTCTGACAACGGCGCTGGTGATGAGCGTCGTTTATGTGGTGTGGGAGAACAACGCCATCGAGGTGTCCTATTATACCTATGAAACCGGGCGCTACACGTCGGGAACACCCTTTCGGATTGTGCAGGTCACTGATCTTCACAATAAGGCTTTCGGAGCGGATTCACGCTATCTGGTAAACGTCATCCGCCGCGCCAATCCCGATATCATCGTGATGACAGGCGATCTGGTGGACCGCAACCGCACGGATATCCCGCTCGGTCTTAATTTTATGCAGCAGGCAGCGGAGATTGCGCCGACCTACTATGTCTGCGGCAACCATGAACAGGGGCTTCCCAAGGAAGAATACGATCTTCTGATGAACGGCATCGAAGCGGCGGGCTGCGCCGTGATGCAAAACGAACGGGTGTCCCTGAACTGCGGTTCCTTTGACTGCAATCTCATCGGCCTGCGCTTTGCCCGTCTCACTGACGGCACGCTCGACGAGATCATGCCGCAAAACGACAATCTGAATATCCTGCTGGCGCACGCGCCCGATTACCTCGATTATTACGCGGCGCGGGACATTGATCTGGTCTTTGCCGGACACGCCCACGGCGGGCAGTTCCGCATTCCTTTTGTGGGCGGCGTGTACGCGCCGGGGCAGGGCTTCTGGCCGAAATACACCGATGGCGTCTACCGACAGGGGAATACCACCATGGTGGTCAGCCGGGGACTCGGCAACAGCGTCATTCCCGTGCGGCTGAACAACCGTCCCGAAATCGTGGTGGTTGATCTCGTGTGAATGAAACAAACCTTGAACGGAGGGAGAATGTTTTGGATATCCATCGCTTTTTAGCGGAAAATGAGATTGCCGTCTATGCGGCGTTCGATGAGTCCGATCAAAGCTATACGATCGTCAAAAATCCGGCGGCGGTGCTTTCTTATTACACCTTGTTCAATCAACTGGTGCTTTTGGGTGATGACGCCTATTGGTCGTCGGTCAGAAACCAGCCGCTATTGCCGCAGATGTGGGCGCAGGGCGCTGTTAGATGCTGCGTATTTCCCGTGTCACCCGAGAAAACGGTCGCCCTGTTCTTTGAATGGTCATGTGACCGCGAGGAAATCTCTTCGCGCTGCCGTGCGCTGATGAAGCAGTTGCAGGAGGATTTTTAACCATGTATCATATCGTAATGCAAGATCGTTCTTTACCAATCGATCCGCAGCTGACGGAAGAACAGCAAGCGGAACAGCAGGTGAAATTTCAGTCCTTTCTGGCGGAATTGAAACAATCCCTTTACGATCAGGTAAAAGAAAAGTACGATAATCAAGCGGTTGTATTGTCGTATCAATTATACGACGCGTGGTTTCATCCCATCACAACCATAAAGATCACAGACAGATCTGATAATAACGTATGTTTTATTTATCATCGAAAGGAAATCACAGAAGCCTATTCTTTAGAAATATCCATAATCAGAGAAATCATGAATTTAATAACTCTGTCCGGCGAAACAATGAAAAAGCCTGATTATCTCATGGATGTCCCCCCTGGGTATGATGGGTATGAGTACCGCATTTTTCTGTCTGACGGTAAGGATGGGTATTATATTCCATGCAGCAATCTGGGATACGCTATGCGGCAAAAATTACCGAATGCGATGGTACTGATTGATTTGTTGAATGCTATCTTTTCTCTGTTAAAGGTAACCGGCGCAGACAGCGAATTCTTTAGAATCAGATAAAATTTTTTGGAGGAATGAAAATATGTCAGAAACATTGACAGGGCTTAAGCGCAGCCACTACTGCGGCGAGCTGAGAGCCGAACACATCGGAGAAACGATTACCGTCTGCGGCTGGGTGCAGAAGCAGCGCGACAAGGGAAGTCTCATCTTCATCGACCTGCGCGACCGCACCGGTCTTTTGCAGCTTACCTTTGACGAGACCACCGACCGCGCGGTTTTTGAAAAAGCCAAGTCCTGCCGCAGCGAATTTGTGCTGGCGGCGGTGGGAACAGTGCGGGAGCGTTCGTCCAAGAACCCCGACATTCCCACAGGCGACGTCGAAATCGCTGTCACCGAACTGCGCATTCTCAACAAGGCGATCACCCCCGCTTTTGAGATCACCGACAACTGCAAGACCGCTGAGGAGATTCGGCTTAAAAACCGTTACCTCGACCTGCGCCGTCCCGCGCTGATGAAGAACATTCTCTTCAAGCACCAGGTCATGCAGACCGTGCGCCGTTACTTCTCCGACCACGGCTTTATCGAGGTCGAAACCCCCATGATGATCAAGTCCACCCCGGAAGGCGCACGCGACTACATCATCCCCAGCCGTGTGCATAACGGCAGTTTTTACGCCCTGCCCCAGTCGCCCCAGCTTTACAAGCAGCTTCTGATGGTGGCGGGTTTTGACAAATATTTCCAGCTCGCCCGCTGCTTCCGCGACGAGGATCTGCGCGCCGACCGTCAGCCGGAGTTCACGCAGATCGACGTGGAAATGAGCTTTGTGGATATGGAGGATGTGCTGGCGGTCGGGGAAGACTTCATCCGTTTCCTCATGAAGGAAACGATGGACATGGATATTCCCACGCCCCTTCCCCGCCTGACCTATAACGAAGCCATGGCGCGCTACGGTTCCGACAAGCCCGATACGCGCTACGGCATGGAACTGACGGATCTTTCCGATATAGCGGCGCAGACGGAGTTTGCCGTGTTCAAAGGCGCGGTGGAAAACGGCGGCAGCGTGCGCGGCATCTGCCTCAAAAACGCGGCGAAGGTCTACACCCGCAAGGAAATCGACAAGCTGACCGATCACGCCAAGGGTATCGGCGCGAAGGGACTCGCGTGGATTCGCTGGGCGGATGAAAAGCCGTCCTGCTCCTTCGGCAAATTCCTCGCAGAAGGACAGCTCGAAGCCATTCTCGAAAGAATGGACGCGGCACAGGGCGACGTGGTGCTGATTGTCGCGGACAAAAACAGCGTCACCCTGCCGGTACTCGGCGCACTGCGGCAGGAAGCGGCGAAGCGTCTTGACATCATCCCCGACACTTTCAACTTCCTGTGGGTCGTGGAATTCCCCTTCTTTGAGTATAACGAGGAGACGCAGAATTGGGACGCGATGCATCACCCCTTTACCGCACCGCTGGATGAATGCATTCCCTATCTGGACAACGCGCCGGAAAAGGTGTACGCCAAAGCGTATGATCTCGTGCTGAACGGCATCGAGCTGTCTTCCGGCTCCATTCGTATTACCGACCCCGACTTGCAGGAGAAAATGTTCGAGGCGCTGGGCTTCACGCCGGAGCAGGCGCATGAAAAATTCGGCTTCCTCACCGACGCGTTCCAGTACGGCGCGCCCCCGCACGGCGGCTTCGGCATCGGTCTGGACCGACTGGTGATGCTGATGTGCAAGGCGGAATCCTTGCGCGACGTCGTTGCCTTCCCCAAGGTCAAGGACGCCAGCGAACCCATGACCAACGCGCCGCAGCCGGTGGACGACGCGCAGCTTGCGGAACTGGGCATTCAGATTCGTAATGCGTAATAAATAAACTGACATTGGGCAAAGAAAGGTTGTGACGTACATGGCGAAAAGTGACATTCTGTCGGACGGCAGAATCACTCTCAGACCGTACCAGCTCCGTGACGCGGCGGCGCTTTCCGCCATGACCTCGCGGGACGAAATTTATGAAACCACCTACAACATCCAGCGGGAGTTTGACGAGGAACACGCGAAGTGGTGGATCAAATTCAACAACAACTGCCGCCGCACGGGTACGTCTTACGAATTCGGGATCTTTGAAAGCGTGACGGATGAACTGGTGGGCAATATCGGCATAGTGAATGTCAACAGCCGGTGCAGTCACGCCACCCTCGCCTATTATGTCCACCCCGACCGGTGGGGAGAAGGCATTGCGACAGAGGCGGGAGAACTGATGCTCCGCTACGCGTTTGATACATTGGGGCTGAACCGTGTGGGCGCGATCTGCATGGTACACAACGACGCGTCCCGCCGTGTGCTGGATAAGCTGGGGTTTACCTTTGAAGGCGTGGCGCGGCAGGAAATCATGAAGGACGACATATTTTACGATGTGGCGCATTACGGGCTGCTGCGGCAGGACTATGTGAAGCGCCGCCGGGGCTTTTGAAAGGAAGAGGATTCATTATGAAATTGCTCAAACGCATCAATCAGGCGAGCGCTATTCTGGCGGGGTTAAGCTTTTTGGTAATGGTGCAGTCCATTTATGTGGCGCAGGATTGCCCCGCGTATTACGTCAGCGCGGTGATTTTTGTGGTGATGGCGGCGATTTTCGTGCCGACCGCCGCGATCTTTCTCTTTGGCAGTCTGCTGTGGCATATCAAAAACAGAAAAACAGGCACTTTGCTGCGGCATTACATTTACGCTTATATTGGCTTTTACCTGCTGCTGATGGTGCTCAATCATATCAGTATGTGCAGTATCAGTTGGGGACATAATCTCGTTTACTCGCTCGTGCTGGGACTGATTCAGATTTATAACGCCGGTATGTCGCTGGAAAGCGGCAAGAAAGCGACCAGTCACCGGTCCTCGGTCTCCCCCGGGGAGGATGCGACCGCAGAGGTTCCGGCGGAGCATGCATGAGGCGTTTGGGGAGTCGGTTGATACATATGGGGCGTGGTTTTTAATTCAATATGAATTATTATTGAGGCGCAACACAACGCTTTTTTGTAAACGTCTCCAAAATTAAATTTATATTTTGTATATATTTGACATTTCGATTTTTTAGGTGTATAATAGTACCGTAAGTTGGTAACGATAGAGTTTATCAAAAGGTATTTTATTCCGAAAAAATGATCGAAAGGGGTTAAACATTATGCCCAGAACAAAGAAAGCAGTTGCTGCCGCAGAGGCAGAAGTAAAAGAGGTAAAGACCGCAGCAGCCGAAGCGGAAGTCGTTGGCACTCCTGCCAAGAAGACCAGGGCGAAGAAGACCACCGCTGCCAAGAAAACCGCTGTCAAGGCTGAGGAGAAGGCTCCCGAGGTTGTCGAAGCCGTTGTCGAGGCAAAGGAACCTGAGACAAAAGCTGTCGAAGCTCCCAAGGCGGAAGTGTTCATCGAGTTCGGCGGCGTACAGGTAGCCGTGGACGAAATCGTCAAGAACGCAAAGCTCAAGGTCGGTGAGGACAAGGACATCAAGGTCTATGTCAAGCCCGACGAGAGCAAGGCTTACATTGTAGCCGGTGAAGAAACCGTCGCAATGGATGTTTTCTTCTGCGAGTAATTTCTTAGTTTTAACCGGACAAGTCTTTTCAGACCGCAGGGGTATCTTCGGATGGCTCCTGCGGCTTTTTCTTCATAAGCACAGAAAGCGAGGTGACGCAGCAGAATATGAAACCTGTTGCATTCGCAGAGGAAAATTATGATTTTCAAAAAGCGGTGCGGCAGTTCATCCGGCAGGAAATCCGTTCCCTGCTGCGGGACGAGGGATTCGCAGAATACCGTCCCTGCCAATTTGCAAGGGAGAGAAGCGGTCTGGCGCAGTTCATCACCTTCAGCGTGCAAAAGCGGCAGTTGAAGGTCTTTGCCTATCTTTTGTCGGTCCGGTCTTTTTGTGATACTGTCATGGAATACGGCATAGAAATCACGGGCAGCAGCGGGACAGGACTGCTGGGCGGAAAATATTTCACTGTTGTTTTTGAGAACGAGGTTTTGGACCGTGCGGTGCAGTTCCGGCATTTTCAGCAGGAGCATCTGCCCCATCTGGGTCAAATCGTCCTGTCGCTGCGGGAGGGCGTCTTGCCGGAGATGAATGCGGTTGCCTCTCTCCATGCGCTGATCGCCCTGTTAGAGAGCGACAGCCCCGTTTTCTTTGGACATCATTATAGGCAGGCGCGAACCTCCGTTTACGGTCGGTTTGTGGAGGGCGCTTATACCGCCGCCTATCGGGATTTTGCGCAAGGCAGGGAGCAGCTTGCGGCATTTCGGGAATCCCTGAGGGTACCGGGAGAACCTGACAGTGAGATGGAAGAATGGATCGACATGCTGCTTGCGCCTTCCCCCACCGCTTCACCGCAAGAAGCGTTTCGCGCCAATCTTGAGCGCGTGAGCGAAGATTTCCGGCAAAAGCATGCACTAAACGGGCGATAATCGTCGCACCGTAAGCACAGAAACTTGGTAAAACATAAAGAATTTCAAAATAACAGTTGCAAAATCCGTCGCGATATCATATAATAGATAGCGAACAGCATTTCACAAAGGAAATAGAACCGATATGCAGACGATCGTTGTCAAGCTGTGTCCCGGAAAATTGCAAAATCCCGACTTGGATATCCGATACCGGCTGCCGGACGCGGTGGAACGATATACGGAGGGGCGCATCACCGACAACGGCTACGACTATCTGGATGAAGATCCGGCAAACGGTATTGCCCTGGGAATCTGGCTTGCCTGTGAAAATGCCGCCGAGGGTGTGAAGGATGTACTCGCGGTGATGGGCAGGGAAATCATCTGCGGCAATGATCTTTCTCAATCCGCCGAAATTTATATTTCGGAAAAGGACACTGACGACATCGAAAATTGCCAAAAGGTCTGTCCGCCCCGTCCGAAGGAATCGGTTTAAAGTTGTCAATCTCCATTCAAAAAAAATATACAGAAACCAAATGCTCAAAGGGAGAAGTAATCCCTGCGCAAGGGCAACAGAGAGGGAGCGTCATCGGCTGCAAGCGTTCCCGGCACCGCGCACGGACGAATGCACCCTCCATCAAGCAGGCGCGGGGAAGCTGCCGATGACGTCGGCAAGGGTATCTGCGCACGAAACCGCCGCGTTAAGGCTGTACGAGTGATAAACAGGAGTGGAACCGTGGAAATCTGACATTTTCGCCTCCGTTGCGTCTTTTTGGAGACGTGACGGGGGATTTTTTATATTTTATCTCTGCCCTGTATATGTGGAGTGTACAGGGTAAACAGGATAGCAATGATCAAACGAAAGGATGACTGAAAACATGAGCGAAATGATGCAGGCGCGTGCCGACCTCGCCAAAAAGCTGAACGTCATGGTGCGTAAAATCAAGGGTATCACCGTTTTTCTTCTCACAGGCGAAAAGGAATGTCCTCCGGCGGATATTCACTTTGTCGCGGCGGCGGCAGATGCTTCCGCGCTGCCCAATATCTACGCCGATCTGAATTTTCTGACCACGGAATTTTTAAAGCCATCCTCTGGCAGCCAGACCGAAGAAGACGGCAGAATCATCGCGAATTACACGTTTGACAGCGGTCTGATCGCCGAAATATTCATCTGTGCCGAAGACAATCTGCCGGCTTTTGACTGGTGGGTTTCCTATCTCGACCAGAACGGCGCGGCGGAAATTTTTTACGCTGATGCCGACAGAAAGTCGGTTGACCCCACCAAGGACGAACCGGAACCCGAACTTACCGACGATTTTGAAAATGACTTTGAGGAACCTTCCCCCGCCGCCGAAGATTCGCTGAGCGACGATTTTGACGACGAAGCGCCGACGGCGGTTCCACCGCAGCAGGAAGATGCCCGCTGGAACGCAGTCTACGGAAAAGTCAATCTCGCCAAGCACGCCATTGCGGGCGGTTCGCTGATCTACGCGGGAGAAATTCTCAATGAACTGCGTACCTACCTTATCCGGCTGATTTGTGAAAGAAACGGCATTACCGAGGATTATCTGCACAGCATCGACCTGCTGCCCGCGGGCAAACGCGAGGCGCTGTATAAAACCTATCCCGCCAAGCCGGAGGAAGCCCCCATGATCGCGGCGCTTGCGGCGGAGCTGTCCCTTTTTGAGCAGCTTTTAAAATAACCGTGCTGCCTGCGTTAGCGCAGCCTTTTCCCTATGCATGAAGGAGCTGATTTGCATTGTCAAGTTACCGTCAGGATCTCATCAAAGCCATTATGGAACGCGACCCCGCCGCCCGAAGCGCCGCCGAAGTGCGGCTGCTCTATCCCGGCTATAAGGCGCTTATGTCTCATCGCCGCGCCAACTGGTGTTTCCGTCACAACCTCAAATTCCTTGCGCGGTGGATCAGCGAACGCGCCAAGCGCAGAACCGGCATTGAAATCCATCCCGCCGCCAGGATCGGGCGCGGTGTGCTGATTGATCACGGCATGGGCGTGGTGATCGGGGAAACGGCGGAAGTCGGAGACGGCTGCACCATTTACCAGGGCGTGACCCTCGGCGGTACCGGCAAGGACACGGGCAAGCGCCATCCGACCATCGGCAACAATGTGCTGATCGGCTCCGGCGCCAAGGTGCTCGGTCCCTTTTCCGTGGGCGACAACGCGCGTATCGCCGCCGGCGCGGTGGTACTCAACGAAGTCCCCGCCAACGCCACTGCCGTGGGCGTTCCGGCGCGTGTCGTGCGCGTAGCGGGACAGCCGATTCCCGCCTGCGACCTCGACCAGATTCACTACGCCGACCCGGTATCACAGGACATCTGCCGTCTGCAAAACGAAATTCTCCGTCTGCAAAAGAAGCTCGACATGGGCGGCATGGAAAACACCGACGGAGGAGGCATCTGAGCGCCGCTTGCATTCGCAAGCGGCTAAGAGAATAGTGAATAAAGAATAGAGAATAAAGAATAGTGAAGGAAGCCCTGCGGGCTTGAAATAAAAGATTTGGAGGAATTTTTATGAGAATATTCAATACCCTTTCGCGCAAGCTGGAGGAATTCCAGCCCCAGACCGAGAATGAAGTCAAGATGTACGCCTGCGGTCCCACCGTCTACAACCTTATTCACATCGGCAATGCGCGCCCCATTATCACCTTTGACACCCTGCGCCGTTACTTTGAATGGCGCGGCATGAAGGTGACCTTCGTGCAGAATTTCACCGATGTGGACGACAAGATCATCAACAAGGCCAAAGCCGAAGGCGTAGACTTCAAGGTGATCTCCGAGCGCTACATAGACGAATATTGGAAGGACGTCAAGGCGCTCGGCGTGAAGCCCGCCAACATTCATCCCAAGGCGACCGAGAACATCGACAAGATCATCGAAATCGTCGCTACCCTTGTGAAAAAGGGACATGCCTATGAGGCAAACGGCGACGTGTATTTCAGCACCAAGACCTTCCCCGAATACGGCAAGCTCTCTCATCTGCCTCTCGAAGACCTCGTAGCGGGCGCCAGCGAACGCGTGGATACCGGCGACATCAAGCGCGACCGCGCCGACTTTGCCCTTTGGAAGGCTGCGAAGGAGGGCGAGCCGTACTGGGATTCGCCGTGGGGCAAGGGTCGTCCCGGCTGGCATATCGAATGCTCCGCCATGAATCTTGCGCTGCTGGGCGAAACCATTGACCTGCACTGCGGCGGACAGGACTTGATTTTCCCCCACCACGAGAACGAAATCGCGCAGTCCGAATGCTGCACCGGCAAGCCCTTCTCCAAATACTGGATGCACAACGGCTTTATCAATGTGGACAATCAGAAGATGAGCAAATCGCTCGGCAATTTCTTCACCGTCCGCGACGTGGGCGAAGCCTACGGCTATGAGCCTATCCGTCTTTTCATGCTCTCCAGTCACTACAGAAGCCCCATCAACTATTCCGTGGACATCATCGAGCAGAACAAATCCGCCCTTGCGCGTCTTTATACCGCGCTGGAAAATGTGGAATTCTATCTTACCAAAGCCCCTTCCGGATGGCAGGACGGTGAGGACGAGATCAAGGAGCAGCTTTTAGCGCACAGGCAGCACTTTATCGACGCTATGGAGGAGGACTTTAACACGGCAGGCGCTGTTTCCGCCATCTTCGACCTCGTGCGCGACATCAACACCCACCTCGGCGCGTCCTCGACCCATTCCAAGGAACTGGCACAGTTCGCCCTTGACCTCTACAACGAACTCACAGGCGTGCTGGGACTTCTCTATAACCGCCAGTCCGACAATCTCGACAGCGAGGTCGAAGCCCTCATCGAGCAGCGGCAGGCCGCCCGCAAAGCCAGAAACTTTGCCGAAGC
>CACWOA010000003.1 GCA_902762395.1 uncultured Ruminococcus sp. | reverse complement strand
CGCAAGCGCCGACGCAGCCAGGTTATGCCAATGTACCGCAGCAGCCTGTCGGCCCGCAGTATCAAAAAATCGACAAGCGCATTCTCAACGCCTGTCGCCACAAGTCGGAATTGAGATGGTACTGGTTCCTCGTCATCCTCAATTTTCTCATTATCGTGGGCGCTATCGGCTATTTCTTCTATGCGATGGACGAAAATCAGGAGTATGTTGACAATGTTTACACCGCCTATTCCGAATATGTAGAAGAAACCATGAGCGGCGAAACAGCCGATTCCTCCGATGACCAAAAAGCGGACAACCAAAAGGATGACACCGAAAAGGACGACGAAGAAAGCACCGACAGCATGGATAATCTCTCCGAAAAGATTAACGATATGCCGGAAAGCATCGAATATCTCGCCATGATCTTGTTCCTGCTGGTAGCCATTCCCTTTATCGTTTCCTATGCCTACGCGCAGTACCGCAGTATGTCGATACAGATCACCGAAAAGACATACCCCGAAATCTACGCCATTGTGCAGGAATATTCCCAGAAGCTGGGTCTGAAAAAGGTGCCGAAGGTCTACATGATTCAGGGCAACGGTGTGCTGAATGCCTTCTCGTCTTTCATTCCTTTCAAGCAATACATAGAACTGTATGCCGATCTGGTGGAGGTCGCTTACCGTGAGCATCACGATATGGACACCCTGCGCTTTATCATCGCGCACGAAATGGGTCACATCTATTACAAGCACGCCACCATGCACTACTACTATTCCATGCTGGTTTCGCAGACCATTCCGATTCTGGGCAGCACCGCCTCCCGCGCGCGTGAATACAGTTGTGACCGTCTGGCGCAGCTGCTGTCGGGCAGCGACGGCATTGACGCGATGATGTCCCTTACGGCGGGCATTCACCTTTATAAGCAGGTGGATAAGCAGGATTACATCAACCACACCACCGAGGTCAAGGGTCTGTTTGTCTTCTGCTATAACCTTGTCTGCGATCATCCCGTTACATCCAAGCGCGTGATTGCCCTGGCCGACCCGCAGCGCCGCAGCGGAAAGCTGTATTAAAAAACAACAAAAAGAGGTAATGCATGATGGAAGAAAGAATCACAGCGTTGTGTCAAAATTTCATTGACAACCAGAACGTCATCAAAAAGGTATTCCGTATGGAAAGCTCGCTGATTTACCCCATCGCCGCCAATGTTTTCACCGCAAAGGGTGTCACGGCGGACGAAGCGAAACTCAGGGAATGCAAAAAAATCATCAGCGAAAAATCCGGCGTGTTTTCCTATCTCGGCGGAACATCCTCCACGCTGCTTGCCGCGTATCTTTCCATGAAGCCGGATCCTGCGGCATCGTTTGAAAGGGTGAAACGGTACTATGACATCACCAAAAAGCAATTTGGTCGTTCGGATTACTCCGCGCTTCTCGCCGTTCTGCTTTCCGATATGGTCATTGAAGAAAAACTGGAGGGCGTGCTTGCCAGAGGTAAGGAAATCTACCGCCTGATGCGGGAAAAACATCCGCTTCTGACGGGCGGCGAAGACAGCGTTCTTGCCGGATTTCTGGCTTTTTCCGAAAAGAACGACGCGGCGCTGATGGAAGACATGGAGCAGTGCTACGCTCTGCTGAAACCGAAATTTTCCAGCGGAGACAGCGTCCAGACCGTATCGCAGATTCTGTCGATGATCGAGGGCTCTGTCCGTGAAAAGACCGATCATCTGATAGGACTGTATGATTTACTGAAAGCGTCCGGCAGAAAATTCAACGTCTATCACCTTGCCACGCTTGCGTCGGTATCTGTTCTGGATGACAACAACGAAAAACTCCGCGATACCATGCTGGAAATCGACGGATTCCTGTCCCAGCAGAAAGGCTACGCGGGGCTTCTCGGGATTGACAAGCAGACCCGCCTGATGCATGCCGCCTTGCTGACGACCGATTTGTATGACACCGCATCGAACGCGCAGACGGCCGCCTCTGCCTCCACCATTGCCATGGTCGCTGCGCAGCAGGCCGCGATCTGCATTCTGATTGCGTCCGCCGCCGCTTATTCCGCCATAGGCGTCGATTAACAAGTAGGCGATTGAAAAAGTAAGTGGGAAGTGGGGAGTGGGAAGAAAAAAAGCATAGCGCAGCGCTATAACCGGCGAGCGAATGCGAGCGTGGGAGTCCAGCCGATGACGACAAGCGTCATCTCGGACTGGTTCCCTGCCGGGTCAAGGGCAGCGCCCTTGTGGGGGGTGGGGCAAAGCCCCACGAGTGAGGCGAAGCCGAACGAGCAAGACGCGCTCAGACTTGCGACGGGGATGGGCGAATACGGAAAAGTAGCTCAATATCACGATTTGCCTTGCTCCAAACGGAGAAAAAACACCCTTTTCCCGTTGACCAGACCCCGTATTCCCGCCGTTTTTAAACTTTGCAATCAACTAAAAATAATAAAGGAGTCAACCTATCATGAAAGAACAAGAGAAAGAAACCAAATCCGAATTGAACGAATCCGTCGAACAGAACGAAAAGAAAGAGGAACAAAACAGCCATATGGGTATTGCCCTCGGCATGTGTTTCGGCACGGCGCTTGGCATGATGGTGGGGCAGTTTATTTTCGATAATATGCTGGTCGGATTAGCCATCGGTATGTGTTTAGGCATGTGCTTCGGCGCGATGTATGACGCCTCCGCGAATAAATCCGATAAAACGGATGACAAAGCGGCGGAAGCACCGGCAGCCGGGCAAAAGGAAAACCAGCCGGAAAACGATGAAACCGATTCCGCCAAATAATTTCCAAAATGTAGGGAACCTGTCGCATATCCGCGATTTATCCGTTATAAAATCGACTGTATCAAAATCAATGAAAGGATGAACTCTTACCATGTTAGCCAATATCAAAAAGACCTTCCGTCCGCTGCCGTCCATACTGACGGCGGCGCAGGCGGGGGAGCAGATGGAAAACAATGTTTTTGTCGTAGCGCTTCTCGCCGCCGTGATCGCGTTGTTAGGCATTTTTTCGGAAGCCATTTTCCTCTTGCCGTATATGGTGGTCAAAGGCGTGCTGGCAGGCGTCGCCGCTGCCCAGACCGGCAACTTCCAGTTGAATATGAACAGCGTGGATATGACGCTGGTGCAGCTCTTTGCGACGGTGGGCGCGACGGTTGCGATGATGCTGTATGTCAAACACGTAGAAAAGCGCAGCCTCCGTACGATGGGCTTTGTCAGGGAACACGCCGTTTCCGACTATCTGATCGGCATGGTCGTCGCCTTTGCGATGTTTGCCGCCTGTGTGGGCATCTGCATGGCGACAGGCGCGATGGTCTTCAGCGGCTATGTGCTGGGCGGTCGCTATCTGATGATGGCGCTCTTCTTCGTGGGATTCATCATCCAGGGCATGAGCGAGGAAACCGTCTGCCGCGGCTTTATGATGACCTCCCTCGGCAGCAAAGGCGGCGCTTTGGTCGGCGTACTCTTCAATTCCCTCTTCTTCGGCGCGCTGCATCTGGGCAACAGCGGCGTGACGGTGCTGTCCATGGTCAATCTGGTACTGTTCGGACTTTTCATGTCGGTGCTGGTGCTCAAGCTGAACTCCATCTGGATGGCGTGCGCCATTCACACCGTGTGGAATTTCGTGCAAGGCAACTTCTTCGGCATTCTGGTGAGCGGCACCGATATGGGACCGAGCGTTTTCCGCTTTGTCAGCGTGCCGGGCATGGGCCTTTGGAACGGCGGCCAGTTCGGCATGGAGGGCGGCCTGGCCACAAGCATTGTGCTGACCCTTGCCATTGTGATTGTGCTGCTTCTCAAGCCCAGAGAAAGCAAGTGATTTTCTCCTTTCAATCCATTTATTTTCCCTCAAAAAAGGGGCTGTCGCCGAAGCGAACAGCCCCTTTTTTGTCATACTTCCTTTCACAGCCCGTCAGGTAGAAAAGCCCACCTCAAAATCCTCCACGATGTCTTTTCTGCCCTTTTTAATCAGGTGAAACTGCATGACCACTACCACAATATTCAGCGTGACAGTGAACATATAGGCAATATTCTTGCGCAGACCGCTGTGCATACTCACGCCGCTTTCACGGGAATGCATGACGGCGGGGACTTCTCTCATCCGGTAACCGTTGAGCAGCATCTTGGTGATGATGTTGGCGTCGGGGTAATTGGTGTCGAAATTGTCATAAAGCGAATACGCCGTAAACGCGCGGCGGCTGAGTCCCTGCAAACCCGACGTGGGGTCGGTGAATTTTTTGTGCGTCACCAGCTTGATCGCCATATTGAAAAACCCGATGGCAATTTTTTTGGCGATCCCCACCTTCATCTGGTTATCCTGCGTCAAAAAACGCGAACCAATCACGATGTCATAGGGGTACTTTCCCTGGGTCAGTTCGTGATAAATCGTACCGATATTGCACACGTCATGCTGTCCGTCCGCATCCATCTGGATGATGAACTCATAGTCATGATCCACCCCGTATTTGTAGCCCGTCTGCAACGAAACACCATATCCCATGTTGTAGATATGCGATACGACAATCGCACCGCCCTTTCGCGCCGCTTCGGCAGTGTTGTCGCGCGAACCGTCATTGATGACCAGCACATCCGCATCGCCGCATTCCTTGCGTATATTGCTGAGTACATGAGCAATGCTTTCCTCTTCATTGTAAGCCGGAATCAATATCAGAGTTTTTTTATCCAAGCATGTCATGCATACTCACCTCCATCATCTTACCAAATCAATCGGTCAATGCGTAAAGCATTTCCAGATCCTTTTTAAAATCAAGCGTCACGCCGCTGAGATTCCGGGTGAACTTGACCCGCAGTTCAGGCGATGTAATCAGCTTTTCCATGCCCTCCACGATATTCTCGGTGGAAAGGTCGATCAGCACACCGGTTTCGCCGTCCGTTACCTGCTCCTCATTGCCGGCGCAGCGGGACGCGAGGACAGGACGCGCCAGCACCAGCGATTCCGCCAGCGCAATGCACCATCCTTCAAATCGCGACGCCTGCGAATAAATGTCGCAGCCCGCAATGTAGGGATAGGGATTGGCAAAACAGCCCATCAGAATAAAACTGTCCTCCACACCGTTTTGCTTGATCAGGACACGCAGATTGTCTTCCTCCGCGCCTTCTCCGATCACATACCAGCGCACATTGTGTCCGCGTCGGCGCAACTGCGCCAGCGCCGGGATTGCCAGATCATACGCCTTCTGGTAGTGCAGCCGCCCTACCGTGAGTATGCGCAGTCCGTCAAAACCGTCGTCAAAGCCTTTCCCCTCCTTGGCAAGCCGCAGAATGCGCTCTCTCGGCACCATATTGTGGAAAAAGAAGGTTTTGCTTTCATATTCCGGGTAGGCTTTGAGAAAGACCCGCCGCACCGTATCGGAAACGCAAAACACGCGGTCGAATTTGTCATAGTATTTTTTGTCTGTCTTCGGGTTATATCCCGCCGCCAAATAGTCAATATGCACATAGGTCGCCTTTTTGCGCGCCTTGACATAATCCGCGACATAATAGGTGGCGGCGCCTTCGATGAAGGCAACGGCGAGGTCATATTCCTCGTCAAAGCGCTTGGCGCTTCTTGCCAGCAGCATCCAGAAAAGCTTGCTGAAATCCAGCCGCTTGATTTTGATCTGATGCGCCAGCGCGCGGAAGAAATAAGGGATATATGTGATAAAGTGAAATTTCCTGAGAAGACTCCATCCGATCTGCCGTGCAATCGCGGCAAGTCCGGCGTTGTCCAGCACCGATTTCGTGCAGGGCTTTTTGTTGAGAATATGCACATATTCCGGCATATCGCTGTAAAGCTCTCCCCGGTTGATAATCGAATAGACCGAGAGGTCATATTGTGCCGGGTCGAGAAGTTCCAGCAGCGCCTGGAGACATTTTTCCGCTCCGGCGCGTCCCATCGTATTGGTAACAAACAGAATTTTCTTTTTTTCCTGCGCTCTGGCAGCGTCTTTGTTGTCTTTCATGCGTTTCACCCCTTCAGCTTTCTCACCGCGTTGACGGCGATTTTGAACACCGGGTACCCCATCGAAAAGAATATCGCGCTGGCGCGATATTGCAGCGGCACGCGCCGCAGGCGCAGATACGTCCTTCGCAGCGGTCGGAACTCCTTCCTGTATTCGCGGACAAGCGCCTTGTCATAAGGACCGTACTCCGCCATGACATCCACCACCCAGAGGATCGTGGTAGACAGCAGTCCCTTGCCCGCGTCGGCCAGTTCGCTGCTCTCCCCTGCCAGCGCCCCGCAGACCTCGCGGGCGGTGCGCACCATCTGACGGTGTTCTTCCCCGAATCCGCGGTGCATGGCGCTCTGTCCGCGCTGAATGTAGTGGTAGGAGGGATAATCCGAAAAAACGGCGGTTCTGACCTTTTGGAAAACGCCGAAATTAAACAGCAGGTCTTCGAGAATTTTGACGTCGCCGCGGAAAGCGGCGCCCGCAAGAAGTTCTCTGCGATACAGCTTGTTCCAAACAAAACCGCCGACAGCGCCGCCTGCGAGCAATTCGCAGACCGCGCTGTCATGACCATAACATACTTCTTTGTAACCGTTTGCGCTTTTTTCTCCGTCGTTGCCGCTTCCGGACAGACGGGACACAGGCGGAGAACATTTATCCTCGCTCTCGGTGAGATAGCTGCTGATTGCTACGTCGCACCCGTGTCTCTGCATCACATCATACAAATTCATCATATGGTCCGGATTGACATAATCATCCGCGTCGGCAAAGGCGACATACTCTCCCTCCGCCGCCGCCAGTCCCGCATTGCGAGCGGAAGATACGCCGCCATTGGGACGGTGAAGGACAGTTATTCTGCTGTCCTCCGCCGCCAGCGCGTCGCAAATCGCGGGGGTGCCGTCGGAAGAACCGTCGTCCACGATGATGATCTGCAAATCCTTATAGGTCTGTTCACGCAGCGAATGGACACACCTTTGCAATAATTCGCCGCAATTGTAAACGGGTACAATCACACTAATCATGGCTGACCTCCCGGCAATCAGGATGCTTCGCTTTCGTCCGCCGTCAGATCGCTGTCGGAAACCACTTCCGTCTGCGACTCATTGCCAATTGCCTCGGGATGCTCGAGCAGCCAGTCTTCCATTGTGATGGTATTGTAGCCGTAGTCAATGGCGAAGTTGTTCAGGGCATACATATTCTGCTTGATCTCGTAAATCGCCACATCGCGATCCTCATAATACAGGCTCATCTGATCGGGGAAGTACTGCATATACCGCTCCGCCCAGAAATACGCCTTGGACATAATCGCCGATCTGATTTCATAATCGGAATAATAGTCGCTCTTGCGGTGAGTGCGAACCGTTCTCTCAGACAACAGTTGGTTGGCGGCATTTTTGCTGATTCTGCCGTAAATGCTCAGCGGCTTTCCGAGATAAGTGGTATCGGCGTATTTGAGAGGACGCTTTTCCACGACAAAGTACACATATTCCGTCGGAATCTGCACCACCCGGGTAGGCTCGTACTGTTCCATGGAGAAGATGAATTCCCACAGCTCGTAATGCCAGCCCTTATTTCGCGTCAACGACAGTTCGTCAACCGTAGAGACGATCGTCCATGTGTCCTTGCGGTGCGTATTCTTGATTTTATAGTACTGCTCCGTTACGGAGGAATAAGTCAGCCTGAAATAAGCGCTTGATCTGAACGTCGCCCCGGTATAGAAAATCAGACAGGCTGTCGCCGTCACGATTGCCACGGAACCGACCCAGCGGATACCGCGGAGCTTCTCCTCAAAGAACGTCCAGAACACGCCGAACGGCACGCCAAGCACCATCGCGCCCAGAAAAACCAGATAGTAGAGGGTTCGGTCGGTTGCGATGAGGGAGGGCAGACCGTAATAGGTCGGGTACATGAGAAGATAATTAAATAATACCATGTTCAGCGCCACACCTATGGCGACCCTTCCCACCATTTTCTCTTTCAGGATAATCATGGCCAGTATGCCGAGCGCCAGCGACAAACCTATGCACACCAAAATCACGGTACCCCAGTAATCGGTGTATTGCTTCGCCATCCAGCCGAAGGAGTTGACGGATTTTTGTATGAACGATTCGTGTTCTCCTTCTTCCCCGGACTCGGAGGAAGAAGACTGGGACGCCTGCTTGTCTTCGCTGTCGCTGCTGCCCGCGTCATCGCCGCTCGATTCCATCATGCTGACAGCCCAGTCAAGAGAGCCTTGCCAGTGATACCCCATCACCAGACCGACCATCAAAGGCGCAATCGAAATGACAGCCGCCAGGATGACACTGAGCACCATCTTGATGAAAATACCTTTTTTGAAAAGGCGGGGAATATAGGGAATCACAATGGCCAGACAGAGCGGCACCGCGAAGATCGCGTCGTAAAAGTGACCCGCCACCGTCATGGAAGCGGCAAACGCGAAAGTAAGACCGTCGATGGTTTTCTCCTCTTCGAGGAACTTAATCATGTAATACGCCGTGGGAATAATGTAGAACATGCCGAATTCCTGCGGTACGGAGAAAATCATACGATCCACCACCGCGCCGTTGCCAAAGCTGCTCACGCAGTAGATCAGACCGGTGATAATGGAAGCCGCCGGGCTTTTGAAGATTTTCGTAATAAACATCATGAGCATGACGCCCATCAGTATCGCGTTAAACGGACCGATGAACCGCATGACGGTAACGACGTCAATCATTGTGAGCTTTGCAAACGAGGAGACCACATTGTGCATAGCAAAGGGATAAATGCCGTCGCTGAAAATGTAGCCCGCGTCAAGGAAATTGATCCACGAGGTATGAACCGCCACGTCGGAGGTCGGAAAACTCTCGCTGGTCATGGCAAAATAGCCGCGGCGCACCGCCAGCACAAGGATGCAGACCGTGCCGATGATGTGATACACGACGTTTTTGTCAAAGTAAAACTTGATAAAGCGCTTCACCGCGTTGGAAGCGTTGTTTAGCCTGGTGCTGAAAAATTCGCGCAGGATCAGCGAAAGCTTGAGCTGTCCGGTGATAACGTCAGAAAACGTGTAGATAAACGAGTTGAGTTTCTGCCGGTAGCTGATTCTGTACTTGAATTTCAGATAGAACAATACTGTCGCAATCAGGGCAAGCACCAGGGTGAGGGTGTTGTACATTTTCATAAAGGAAAGCACATACACCAAACAGGTCAGCGTCGTCTGGCTGACAATAATGCTTGTCAATGCGTTGTCCAGAAAGTTTCCGTCACACAGGCGCAGATTGAGAATCTTCGCCGGAATCATGATGAAGACAATGGCATACGCCACCACAAACCAGATAAAAGCCCAGATATTATTCCTCACGGCCGTCGTGAAGAAGTCGCCCGACATCATGTTGGAGATCAGCGGAAGATTGGACAGATTGGCAAGCGCGTCTGATAAAGATAACATCGTTTCCCTCCTATTGCCTGTCTGCCGGTTGAAAGCGGATGACAGCAATCCGCAAGGCTTGACAAAGCGGTCTTCCCCTCATGCGAAGAAGCCATGTTTGTCCGTGTTCCCTGCGGATTGCTGCAACCGGAACGGCATCAGCCTTTTCTTTTGTACGAATCTTCGGCTGGATACGGACAGCGATCGGTAAAGCTGCCGTGTCCTGCCGATCCTCTCTGCTTTCAGCCGAAGATCAGAATAAGATGCATTACTTGCGATTCCAGAAACGAATCACGCCTATGCCCTTATCGGAGAGCTGCGCACCCGATTTGAGCATCTTTTGCATAACTTCCTTGAAATCGTCCCACTGTTCGGTCTTATACTTGACGTTGAGCGCGTTGAGATAAGACTGCTCCATGTTGGGCTGGCGGTCGATGGAAAGATTGGCCCACTTGTCGGCGTCGTCATAACGACCGACCGTCAGCAGACAATGCACCACGTTTTTGTACTGCTCGGTATCCAGCATTTCGGGGTGATACTTGTTGAGGTTGTCGATCAGATCCACATACAGATGGGCATACTTCTTGACCTCAATCTCACCTAACACACCGCTGCTGATATATTCGTAGGTCGTGTCGGCATATTCCTTGTTGATGTCGGCGTCCTCGGGATTCTCCTGGTACTTGACCGAAAGCCCCGACAGCTTCTTGGAATATTTTTGCAGCACGTCCATGAGCGCTGCCGCCGCGTAGTGGGCGGTTTCCGCGTCGTCGTTGTCAAGCGCCTTGACCAGCGACTTCATGTTGTTGGAAACATCCGCCTTCAGCACGTTGAGCAGTGCGCGGCGCTTATCCTGCACATCGGAGATGATGAGCGCTTCTTCGAGAGGAACAAATTCCTTTTCCGTCTCATAGTCAGTCTGCTTGGCAAATTCCTTCTTTTCCTTGCTGAACGTCAGTTCGAGATAGTCGATGTCCGACTTGCGGTCAAACAAACCGATGATAAAATTGAGGAAGAAGCAGATCACGCCAAAGGGAGGCGTCAGCAGCATGATGATCGACTTGCACATAGCCGGTTTAAATTTGCCGATCAACGTAAAGAACACCAGATACAACAGCACCAGCGCCGTGTTGACGAGGATAATCTGATAAATGAAGTTGGGATCCTTCGCGTTGAGCGTAAACCGGAAATGGCTGATAATGTGTTCGAGGTTAATTCCTGTATTCATCTAATGATACCACCTCTGCCTTCAAATCAATACGTTCAATCTTCTTGTAAACGAAGGGCAGATCCTTTTCGGTCGTGTTGTTGAGCAACATGAGCAGCTCGTTGGGATCGCTCTCGCTGAGACCGACATAGTCGTTGTCGCGGAGAATGCCGCCCAGAGCCGCGCCCTTCTCCATGAGCTGTGAAGAATCGTCCACTCTCGTGCGGAGAACCGCGAAGTCGGCAATGTTGGAACCTGTGCCGCCGAGCTTGGTCTTGACAACCTCCGTAAAGGCACTGGCAAGAAGCACGTTGGTGCCGGGTACATAACGCGCATCCTTGGTATCGTTCTGATAACGGTACGCCTTCTCGAAGCTGGAAGCGATGATCTTGGAAAGAACCGAGAAGAGATTTTCCTGGTAGAGCGTCATCTTGTCGAATTCCATGTTGAAGAGCATAATCATGTAGATCATCTTCTGCTCGGAGAAAACAGGCGCGACCATCGAGGGCAGGTTGGGATCGAGCTTGCGGTTGACGTAGATTCTCTCTTCAAGAAGCACGCCTTCGAGCTGTTCGTAGTCCTCGAGGTTGATGATGTTTCTCATCTTCTGCGCGCGTCTGGACGAAGCGCCCGCCAGACGGTAGAGACCCTCGTTGCTCTTGACGTAAATTGCGACATCCTGCACGCCCATGATCTGCGTGATAACATCCAACGCGGAGTTGACGATCTTTTCCGAGTCGAGAAGGTCGAGCTGGGAAACGATGGAGTAAACCTTCGCAATGGAGTTGTCGTAGTTGATGAGACGTTCCTCGAACATCTTCTTGATCTGGATGTGTCTCTCGGAAATGTCGTAAATGCGGGTGAGTTCCTCCCGAAGGGCGGCCTTTTCCTCCAGAAGCTCGGTATTTCTCAGTTTGAGTCTGTCCTTGCTGTAGCCGACGAGAATACCGACCAGGAAGAAGAACAGAATCTTGACAAGCGTGGTGTAGTCGAGAATGACGTCGGCAAATTCCATACCTGTGACCATCTTCATGACGACAAACATGATAGATGACAGGAAAATCGAAATGTAGGAGTGCGTAATGGAGTAAACGACCGACATGATGATGATGTAAATAACGAAGAAATCGAGACCGTTCAGCATGGTGTATTCGCTGGCAAGATAGGTGCCGAGGCAGGCAAGGGCGCACAGCGCGATGCTCTCGACATAGGCGAGAAGTCCCTTGGCGATTTCCTTCATGCGCTTCTTGCTTTCGTTCCACGCTGCGCTGTCACCGCGCTTTTTCTTGGCGGCATAATTTTCCTGGAGCGCGCTGTAGTTGCTGTTGACCCACTTATAGGTGCGCTCCATACCCTTTTCAAGCGTGACGATCGGGGCATATTCCGTCGCCTTCTGGTAGAGCGAACCGACGGGGTTACAGGTGCAGCCCTTGCCGGCGGACTTGGTGTCTACCACATGGAGCTTGCTGCCGCTGATCTGCTCGACCATCTTGACAATGTCTCTGTTGGAAACATAGCTGTTGCCGTCAACATTGTAGGTGCCTCTCGGAATAGAGGTGTTGGCAATGGCTCTGTAGGCAGCGTCTACCGCGTCGCCGATAAAGATGGTCTTGTATTCCATGTCGAGGTCACACTCGAAGGGAACGCCCATCTTGGCAAAAAGGAAGCAGTTGCTCATGAAGTTGAGCTGCTCGTCGGTGTTCGCCTGGGGACCGTAGACCATCGGCAGACGGAGAATGATGGATTTCAGACCCGTGTTGTCGTTGTAGATCTTGCACTGACCTTCGCCGTTGAGAAGGGTAAGACCCTTGATGGAGGTCGGCGCGGGCTTGTTTTTCTCGGTGATGGGCGTATCGTAATCCGTACCGTACACGTCGGTGGAGGAAAGATACACCATGTGCTTGGCGCCGGCGTTGCTGGCGCAGGTGAGGATGTTGGAGATCGCCGCGTTAAAGACAGCCGCGTCAGCGTTGCTGTTCCACTCAAAGCCGGTATCCTGCGCGCCCATGAACACCATCGCGTCCGGACCGATACTGTCGATGATGTTCTCGATCAGCGGATCATCCAGAGCAAAGTCGTAATTGATGTGTCTCGGAAGACCTCTGCCCTTCAATTTAGAATTTTTTCCCGTTATCATATAGATTTCGCAGCCTTCCTTGGAAAGACGCTGCACCAGTGTGTTGGTAAAGAAACCATATGAACCTACAATCAAAACTTTAATTGTACCCACAACCTTCCTTGTTATATTTTGACATTTTACTCAGAGCTTGCCGAAGTCCGCCGCGCTGACACGGCAGCTTCGTCTATACAATAAACCCGTGCTTTCGGCCGCCTGCCGCAACGGGATTATTTTTTGTGTCATTTGCCCGGACGCTGCACATGCAGCACCATGCACGCCACCGTCAGCACATAACCGCAAACCGCCACCAGCGGGCGCAGCGGACAGAGCATCCGATAGCCGAGCGGAGCAAATTCTTTGTAAACCGCCTGATACTCATAGCAGTATTTGTTGCGGTAATGGATGCTCCACGGCTTGACAGGACCCATGAAATGGACGATAATCGGGTTTTCCCGCCGCCTGTACTTTTTGCTCAGTCCCCATTTGACCACCTCGTTTGCGAGAAGTCCGGGATTGTAGTTGTACAGGTTATTCCAGATTTTCATGGAATCGCGGAAATACACGTTGATCGCATCCTGGTCGGGATAAATCAGGTCGGCGCTCTTTTCATTGATGATCTCGAAAATGCTGCTCACATCAAAGTTCTTTTCCCGCATGAGCTTCAGATTCATCAGCAGCACGCCGCTGTTGACGTAGGTGGAGCCTTCCGGAATGCCGAGACGCTGCCAGTGCGGACGGTGATCGGGACACTTGGGATCATTGGTCTGCGGGGGATCGGGCATCGCGATCAGCATCTTGCCGTCAAAGGGGAGGTGATAAAATTCCTCCACCGACCCCCGGATCAGGATATCCGGGTCAAGATACAGCACGCGGTCTTCGCTTTCGGGAAGCATCCGGCTCGCCAGCAGACGGTAATACATTTCTTTGGTAAAATGCATATTCACCGGCGCGTCGTCAAACATCTCCGCACCGACCCGTACCGGCTCAAACACATGACCTTTGCCCTCGATGTATTGCCGGACCTTCTCAAGCATCGCGTCACTGATGCGCGAATGCATCAGGTAAACCGTCACACGGCATTTGTTGTGCTGAAAAAGGGACTTGAGCATCGTGAGCATATATCCGCAGTAATTTTCGGACACCGTGACCAGCACATTCATTCTCTCCGCCCTCCTTTGCGATTATCCGAACAATACCCGCCACGCCGCCTGGGCAACCGACCGGAACACCAGCCACGGGCGTAGCCGCAGCTGACGCTTTTCCTCCGGCGTGAGGTATTTTTTCAGATAAGAATAGTAGATACCGTAATATTTATAGTAGTACGACGGCTTCCACGGCTTGCACTTGCCCATATAATGGGCGATGACAACCCGTTCGGAGCGCCGGTAGCGCGGACTGAAGAGATAATGCAGGAAATCTCCCACACTGACATACTCGGTGGTGAAGTTGTACTCCCGCGGCGCGTATTTGATGCGGTCCTTAAAGTAGACATTGATGAGATCCTGATCGGGAAACTCATACCTGCCGCCCTCCCGCGCCAGAAACGCGAACATATCGTTCAGATCAAACTGCTCGCGCATGAGCGGAATGTTAAAAAGAATCACACCCGAATTGATGTAGCGGTATTCCTCCCCCAGCCCCAGATTTTTCTTGCGCTCGGGGTAATAGGAATCGCCCAGATAATCGGGAATCGCGATCATCATCTTTCCCTCGAAATCCATGTGGTACAGACCGTCGATCTCCCCCCGGATGATAATGTCGGGGTCGAGATACAGCGCCCGTTCCTCCTCCGGCAGCAGCCGGTAGATCAGCAGGCGGTAATACATCTCCTTGGTGAAGTACTTGTTGACCGGCGCGCCCTCAAACAGCGCCCCGTCCACCCGGATATCCGTGAAGTCACCGCCCAGCGCCGCCACATGACGCGTCAGCTTACTGAGATTTTCCGCGCATACGTTGGAGTGCAGCAGATAAATATGCATTGAAGTACGGTTTTGTTCAAACAGCGATTCCAGCATAATCAGTGCCGGACGGATGTAATTGTCATCCACCGTGATAACGATATTCAAGCTGCTGCCTCCCTTGCGTGTGTTTGTGATTGATTACTTTCTGGCGCCGGCAGCCGCATTTTTCAGCTCCGCCTCTTTTTCCGCCTTTTGCGCGGCGAACATCTTCTGCTTCTGCTGTTCGGCGTCAGCCTTCATCTTTTCTTCCTTGGTGAGCTTGAGGTAATTGAGCTGCTGGTCGGCTTCCTCAATACGTCTCTTGGTCATCTTGCCGGCCGACGTCGTATTGACAATCGCGCCGCGGCAGAAGATCTGCTCGTCAATCTTGTTGATAACTCTGCGCAGACGCATATAGCCGATGGTCCAGCCGATAAACGCGCCGCAGAAAAGTCCCAGACCCGCAAACACAATATTGAAGTAGGTGGTGATAATGGTGGCGACCAGTGTGCCGACGCAGAAGCCGACAGTCACCATGCAGGTGCCGACACCGTCATCGAAGTAGAAGAGGAAGATGACTTCGCAGTACATGATGAAGGTGACGAAGTACGCCGCCGCGAGTGCGGGATAGATCGAGAGGATGAGTCCCTCAAAGCCGAAATCGGGCAGGAAGATCATCGCCAGAATGAAGATGATAATCGTGATGATGAACTGGAAGCGGATAATGTAGAAAAGCTCGCTCTTGAGGGTGCGGAACATATTCTTCTTGGCCAGCTCGATATCCTCGCCGCCGCCGCCGTTGACCGTTTCAAGATAGGCCTGGTAGGAACCGAAGAAGGAGGTTTCCGCCTTGACGACAAAGATAACCAGCGTGGAGATATTGGTGAAAAGCGCCAGACAGGTCGCCATGTCGTAAGAGGGCGACGTCCAGAAGACGTTGCCGATGTACGCGCCGTAATCGGTGGTCCAGTAAACAAAGTTATGGATGTAAAGACCCAGCGTGTAGAAAAGGTTGGTGATAAACAGCGGCTTAAAGCGCAGGAAGTATTTGAGCGCCTCGCTGTAATTCTTGCTCGAGTGCTTGAAGTAGGTCTTCAGATTGGCGTACAGCATCGTGGCGATGATGGAGAAGCACAGCACCATCGAGCCGAGGATGGAGTAGGACACCGCGTTGTGGAAGACATACACGCTCAGAATGGCAAACACCAGCGCGGCAAGAATGCCGATAAAGTACGCCATACCGATTTTGCCGTAGTCCTTGAGGGCGGATACATATGTCATCAGATAGAGCGACATATTGATAACCATAAAGAACCAGTACGACAGGAATGTAAAGAAGGGGTCGATGCCCACTTCGATCTCTCTGAACACGATGAAGAGAGAAGCCAAGAACGCCAGAACCATATTGAGCGCCAGACCGACGTTGATCGCCGGCATGATGTCATAAATCTGCTCCTGATAGATTTTATCCGCGACATACCTCGACAATACCGAGTTGAGCGGCGAGGTGATGATCATGGAAAAAATGAACACATAAAGAATGGTTGACGACAGGAATTCTCTGTCGGCAAACGCCTCCATAGAATACGGCAGCACCATATACATCAGCATGAGTGTGCCGGCGAGCAATATGGTCGGACCGATCGTTACCATGATGGCGTAGGTCGTACCTGCGACCATGTTGACGATGTTGCCCTTGCCCATAAGCTTTTTTAATTCAAAACCTATACCAGCCATAAAGCGCCTCTTTCCTTCCGATTATTTCTTGTAGGGATCAACAACGGTTGTGCCAACCTCGGCGAAATGATTGTACATTTCGGCGTAGGTCTGCAGCCAGCCGTCTTTGGTGTAGTGATCGGCCACACGCTTCTTGCCGATCTCGCCCATCTTTTTGCGAAGATCGGGACTCTTGGCGAGCGTCACCAGCGCCTGCGCGATACGCGCCACATTCATGGTGGGGGTGACGATGCCGCAGTCACCCATGTCGTCGTGATCGCCTCTGATCAGTCCGGCACAGTCGCCGACCTGCGTGGCAATGCAGGGAATGCTGCACGCCATGGCTTCGAGCATAACGATCGGCTGACCTTCACTGATACTGGTCAGAATCAGGATGTCCATCTTGCCGAGGTAGTCTTTCGGCTTGATACGTCCGGTAAAGACCACGTCCTCGAGGTGGTTGACTTCCACCATTTCCACACAGTCGTTGTAGTAGTCGGGGTCTTCCTCGGTCGGTCCCATGATCCAGAGCTTCAGTTCGGGAACCTCTTCCTTGGCGAAGCTGTAGGCGCTCAGCAGCGTCTTGACGTCCTTGATCGGAGTGACACGGAGCAAAGCACCAATGTTGATGTAGGGGTCGCTTGCGTCCTTGCGCGGGAAGGACGCATAATCTTCGATGTTCACGCCGTTGGGAATAACCGTTGTCTTTTCGGGGTCGCAGCCAAGCTCAAGCTGGATGTTCTGCGCCGCCTTGAAAAGGGACGTGATCTTGTCTGCGTAGTAATACGCGCAGTCGGAAAGGCAGTAGAAATAGTTGATCCAGATATCCTTGTAAATGCCCTGCGTCCAGCTGGTCTTGATGATTTCCTCTTCACGCTCACGGGTGTAGATACCGTGTTCGCTCAGAATCATCGGCTTGTTGTAAAGCACCTTGCCTTTGGCGGCGAGTATGCCGGAGTAGCCTGTCGCGACGCAGTGATAGATGTCGCAGACCTCCATCGGGGTCTTGAGTACCTTAAAGAGAAGCAGGTAAAGCGAACGGGTGTTCCACAGGAAATCTACAAAAACCGTCTGGGAATATTTGTCATGGTAGAACTCCGCGACGACGTCATAGAAGTCCTTGCCCATGAGAAGACCGTTGATGGAGACGTCCTTATGCTCAAAATAATTGAAGATCGTCACCCAGTCCACGTTCTTGCCGTAGAGCAGCGAACGGAACGCGTCCTTCTCCTTGTTGTTCATCTTGGTCTTGTTGCGAACCTTGTGAACCACGTCGTCATCCGTCAGAAAGGTATCATGCATCGAAACGACATTGGCGGGAATGACAAATTTACATTCCGCAGCGTCCGCACGGCTGGCAACGATCGTCTGCACGGAAAAATCTACCTTTGGCACACCCTGAATGAGCATCTGAACCCAGGCGGAAACGCCGCCGAAGGTGTAAGGATAGCTGCCCTCCGCAATTAAGCAAACCTTCATTGAGTAATTTCCTCCTTTATTAATAGAAATACTGCTGGCTGCCCGTGTCGATCAGGGTAATGGTGACTTCGGGCTTGAGCACCGTGACCTTATAGAAGCCGTTGCTCAGGTCTTTGGAGACAAAGTTGGCCTCGTCGGGCTTGAGGCGCTTATTGGTCTTGACAATAAACGTTGCCTGGTCGTCGAAGTTGTCACACTTAATGGTGAGTTCCTTGTCGGTGAACTTGATTTCCGGCATCACGCACAGATATCTCTTGGCATTGTAACCGGCCTGTGCCGAGGTTCTCTCGGTCAGCCAGGAAGTACCTCTGTTAAGAAGGTTGAACTCTTTGGCAAGATCCTGAGAATAGATCATCCACTCGTAATTGTAGTTGGTCTGGTTGGTAATGACATCATACAGATCGAAGTAGTGAGTGGAAAGTCCGAGACCGGATGCCATGTTGCAGGCCTTCCAGTAATCCTCATAGCTCGGTGAGATTTCCTCGCAGATAATCGGAATGTTGACCACGTTGCTCTTGGCGATGGACAGCGGCTGGACATACTCCTTCTTCTCGTCGCCGTCCAGCTTGGAAACATACACGCTGATGTTCCGGAGCTTCTGGAGTGTTTCGGTCTGCACCGCCTGGGACATCTCGGTGGAATATTTGAAGGTGCGCAGGTTGTAGTTGCCCATGTTCCACTTGAAAAGCTCATAGCTTCTCTGCATGGCTTTTTCTTCATATTCGTGTCCGGTCATGATGTCCTTGTGATAGCCGCCGAAACCGAATTCACATTCGTATTTGCTGAATTGCTTTTTGAAATACGAGAGCGTCTCCTCGTTGAACTGCGACTCCATCGACGCGTCGGTGATGTACGCGTAGTACAGACCCGTAAATTTCAGGTCAGAATCCTTCATCATCGTCACCAGATTCGGCCAAACCTGGTCGCGGATGAACGACTGGGAGTCTCTGTTGTAGAATTTCATCATGCTGTCGCCGTTTTCATAGCTGAGGAAGGGGAAGCTGTCCACATAATTGACCTTCGCGTCAACAATCGGATAGGCATATTCCGTCTCCATACAGCTAAGCACCGCAATGCACAGACCCATGCCGTACTTCTGCTCCATGAAATCGGCGTTGAGCACATACACCTGACCGTCGCCGTAGACCGTTCTCCACAGCAGCGGCACCATTTCACTCTGATCTGCGCCCGGATCGGAGGAATATTCAAAGATGTACTTGCGGCAGGTCGCGTCCACGCGGATATCCTCCACGGCGAGCGGATAATCGTTGCAGATAATCTCGCCCTGCGCGTACATGCCTTCAAACGCCTGAAAACCTTCAATCGTCGCTTCACCGGTTCTCGAGACAATGCCCAGCGCCTCGCAGTAGGCGTCATAGGAATCGGAGCCTTCCTTCGGCAGAGCGGCAAAGAACACATTTGCGCCGCTGTTGACCGCCGCCATCAGTGCGTCCATTCTGCCCAGAGACGAAAGATTCGGCGTGGTGACGATAATGCCCTTGATCTGGTTAAGCTCGCTCGTGCTGAGCGTGTAGGCAACCTCAGAGAGCATATAGCCCTTCTTGGCGTAATTCAGGGCATTGATCACATTGTCTCTGATCACTTCATCGTCGCCCGTGATGATCAGATAATCCTTGTCGAGCTTGTTCAGATCGGCCACATGCGCCGAGGAGTCAAACTTGTCGGTAAAATCGTTGTTGCTGGCCGCCGAGTCGGAAATGTAATTGATCGAAATCGCCAGAAATATGGCAAGCATAAATACAAATGACAACGACATAACCACGTATTCGCTTCTTTTTAACATAGACAGGTCTCCCATCTTTGATAAATTAATGGTTAGCATTTGAATTTGGGCGCAATTCAGCTATCGTTAATATTATAGCACTAAAAATTTCTCAGTCAACCATTAATTTATATAAATTATGTATAGCCAAGAATTAAGCGAATATGACAAATGTTTGAATGATTTGATAACGAAAAAATCTCACGTTTAAAAAAGCGGAGATTTTTTCGCAACTTATCCTAATTTTGGCGTTTTTAATTGTCACTATCGGACAAAAATTAAGAATTTTTTGTAAACAAAACGCGTTTTTTTCTGGATTTTTTTCACTTTAAATTTTGAACCCAAAACCTTCAAAAAGGGCGTCTCATACAATCAGTTGTCTATTTTTCACATTTTTTTAACAAAAATTTCGTCATTTCGTTAGACCCTTTTCTGTCAAGCCTTTTTCCATGTTCTGGGCATAAAGGCAATGAGGATGGGGAAGATTTCCAGTCGTCCTACAAGCATATCAAAAATAATCACTAATTTTGAGAAGGTGGTAAACTCACCGAAGTTGCCGGTGGGACCGATTGCGCCCAGACCGGGACCCATGTTGTTGAGTGCCGTGAGCGCCGCCGAAAAGGACACGTCAAAGCCGTACTGATCGAGCGACAGCAGCAGCGTGGATACAAACAGAATCATCATGTAGAGAATGAAGAACGCCCCCTGTGTGCGAATCTGTTCGTTCTCGACCACCTGTCCCTCGAGTTTGACGGTGGACACCAGACGGGGGTTGAGCTGGCGGCGGATCTCGCTCACGCCGGATTTGCAGAGAATCATCACGCGCGCCACTTTCAGACCGCCGCCCGTGGAACCGGCGCACGCGCCGCAGAACATCAGCACGATCAGAACGGTCTGGGAAAAGTTCGGCCACAGCGTGAAGTCCGCCGTGCCGAAGCCGGTGGAGCTGCACATCGACGCCACCGTGAATCCCGCGTAACGGAATGCGCGGGAGAAGGAATGGTACATCGGCGCGATATTGAAGGTAATCATCAGTGTGGCAAGGAAATAAATCGCAAAGAATACCTTGACCTCCACATTGCGCAGCACGTCGGAAAACTGCTTGATGAGCAGCAGGTAAAACAGATTGAAGTTGATGCTGAAAATCAGCATGAAGACGGTGATGATAACCTCCACCCACACACTGTTGTAGCCGCCGATGCCGTCGTTGATAACGGCAAATCCGCCTGTACCGGCGGTCGCAAAGGCATTGGCAATGCAGTCGAACCAGCGCAGACCGGTCAGTTTCAGCAGAATCGCTTCCAGCACGGTGAAGAAGATATAGATGCCATAGAGGATCCGCGCGGTGAGCTGGGTCTTGGCGACCAGCTTGCCTACCGACGGTCCCGGCACTTCGGCGCGCATGATGTACATCGACTGCGCGCTTCCGTTCGGCAGCAGCGCCAGCGCGAACACCAGCACGCCCATGCCGCCGATCCAGTGGGTAAAGCTGCGCCACATGAGCAGACTCATGGGCAGCGATTCCACCTCCGACAGCGCCGTGGAGCCCGTGGTGGTAAAGCCCGACACGGTTTCAAACAGCGCGTCGATGAATTTCGGAATCGCGCCCTCGATGACAAAAGGCAGCGCGCCGAATACCGACAGCAAAATCCATGCCAGCGCCACGATGACAAAGCCCTCGCGCGCGTAGATGGTCTGGTTTTTGGGCTTGACCGCCGTGAGAAGATAGCCCGCGATTCCCACCGGCAGCATGACCTCTAAAATGGGCATCACGCCCGCGTCGCGGTAATACAGACCAAAGAGAAGGGGAAGCGCCATCAGCGCCGCCTCCAGCTTGAAAATCTGCCCTAAAACATATCTGAGCATCTGATAATTCATGACCGCACCGCCTTATTCCACAATATCCGCGAGGGTGCGCAGGTTTTCCGCCGACGTCACCACCACGACGGTATCGCCGGCTTCCATGCAGTCGTTGCCGCGCGGGAAGATCAGTTTGTTGTGACGGATAATGCAGGCGATAATGAGATTTTTCTTGAGTTTCAGATCGCGGAAGGTCACGCCGTTGTAGGCAAAATCCTCCGGCACCACAAATTCCAGCGCTTCCGCCCTGCCGTCCACAATGCGGTAAAGCGTGCGCACGCCCGTTCCTTCGGAATTGTGCAGCGCCCGCACATAGCTGAGAATGCGGTCGGTCGCCAGTTCCTTGGCGGAAATGACGCTTTCCAGACCAATGCTGCTGAGTACGTCGGTGGACATACGGTTCGCCTTTGTGACCACCTTGCCGACCTTCTGCGCGGCGGCATACATAGAGATAATCGCGTTTTCCTCATCACGCCCCATCAGCGCCACAAACGCATCCTGCATGGCGAGACCCTGTTCCTCAAGAAGCTCCCGGTCGGTCGCGTCGCCGCAGAGAATCTCCGCCTGCGGCAGCGCCTCGCTGAGTTCCAGCGCCCGTTCCTCTTCCTTTTCCAGAATCTTGACGGTGTGTCCCGAATCCAGCAGCTGACGGGCAAGATAAAAGCCCACCTTGCCGCCGCCCGCAATCATCACGCGGTTTGTGCGGTTGCGGTACAGCCCGAGGCTCTTCATGAAGCTGACCAGCTCCGGACGGGAAGCGGTGACGTTGATGCGGTCGCCTTTTTTGATGACGAAATCGCCGTTGGGGATAATGGTTTTTCGTGAATGATGTGAATCGGCTTGCCGATCAGTTCGTTGCCTTCGGCAATGGCGATTTCCGCCAGTTCCACCCGGCCGCCCGCGAACTGCTCCAGCTTGATGGCGGAGGGGAAGCGCAGGATGCGGGCGATCTCGTTCGCCGCCTCAAATTCCGGGTTGACCAGCATGCTGATGCCGAACCCCGTGCGCATATAGTCGAGCTGCTTGGAATATTCCGGTGTGCGCACGCGGGCAATCGAATGGCGGCAGCCCATTTTTTTGGCGAGCAGACAACAGAGGATATTCAGCTCGTCGGTCTGCGAGAGGGCAATCAGCAGGTCGGCCTTATCCACGCCCGCCTGCTTCTGGATGTCATAGCTCGCACCGTTGCCCACGATGCCCATCACGTCAAATTCGTTGACCGTTTGCTCGATCACCTTGGGGTTTCTGTCGATCACGACCACGTCGTGACCCTCTTTGGCAAGCTGTTTGGTGAGCGATCCGCCCACCTTGCCGTTGCCGACAATGACAATATTCATGTAATCCTTCCTTTTTCATCCGGCACCAATCCGTTTGATACAGCGGCAGCAAGCTGCCTATCATTAAATATACTATACTTGTGCCGGATTTTCAATAGAAATTCCCCTCTTGCTCCGCAAAATTTACAGTTTGCGCCGCTAACGCTTCCATCCCGGCAATGAAAAACGCCGTCAAGCCGTATGTTTTCACACAGCTTGACGGACGGTTTCTGACGATGACCGATGACGAAAAGCGTCATTCTTCCAGTAAATCCTGAATTTGCTGCTCGGTCATGCCCGCGGCACGCCATTTTTGCATCAGCTTTTCCTTCAATGCCGACGCGCCCTCTGCGCGTCCCTTCGCTTCGCCCTCAGCACGTCCCTGTTCCAGACCGATAGCGATTCCCTCGCGGCGGGCGCTGCCCAGGACTGACGCTTCGTCATGCAGCCGCTTCTCCCGGTAATACGCCTCCTGACGCACTTTTTCGTCTGCACTCAGCCGACGGAGCATGACAATGGTATCCTTGACCTCCGGTATGGCTGTTGTCTGCTGAATTGTCATAAGTTCTCCCTCCGTTTCCGCATTGATCAGATGGAGCCAATCCTCCATCGCCTGATTCTTTCTGACATTGTCTATTTTCTTCACCGTTTATTATACCGCACCTTTTTTACAAAAGCAATGCCTTCGCCGGATTGGGAGAAAAAATTTACAACAAACGGAGCTTAATAAAGCGGCTGGCGCAGCCGATAATAATTGATCGCCCACTCTACATAGCCGACTGTCGGATAGTACGACATATGCGCCCGCAGTCCCCGCGTGGAGATCACCGTAACCTCCTGCGCCGTGTCGGCCAGCTCGGTGCAAAGCGTCTGCGACTGCTTCTCGGACAAACCGCTGAAAACGGCGGTGTTCCACTGGACGTTCCCCATCCCCTGCGCCGAACACAGCGCATCATAGAATGTTTGAATTTCCTCCGGTTTTTCCAGCCGCCGCTCTCCGATTTCCACGGCCATGATATCGCCCGCGTCCTCAATGCCGTAGATCGCAAACAGTTCCCCCGCCGTGTCGTACCGGGACAAATCCGCCCGCACGCGGTTGCAGAACACCGCGAAGGTGTACGCGCCGCCGCATTCGGCTATATACAGCGCCTGCTGGTTCGCTATGTATTCGTAAAGCGTCATCTTTCTGCCGCTGTCGGTGGACACCTCCGCCACCTTCTCCCCCACATCACTGTCATAAATCACGCGGGGCAGGTGATCTCTTTCCAATAGAGCGTCATCCGCCATGTTCAGCGCTTCGTAATAGGCGCCGTTGTACACAAAGGGATCCGTCGATTCCACAAGGGAATCCCCGTTTTTTCCGTTTTGTTTCCATCTCAGCAGGGGCAGTTTTTCCTGGTTGTCCGGCTCGGGCGGACTGCATTTTTCCTGAAGCCCCGGCAGCCACGCCAGCGGACAATCGCCGCCTTTCACGACATACCGCACAAACGGGAAAAACGTACCCGCCGCAAGCAGCAGGCACGCGACCGCCGCGAACGCGCCCCGCCGCGACAGCTTCCCGCGCATATGCCGGTATGCATGCGCCTGCGCCACAAAGCCTTCGTCGATCTCTCCGATCACGTCAAACAGTGTTTCTCCGTTTAATCCGTTTAATCCGCTCAATCCGTTTAATCCGTTCATCATCAAAACCCTCTTTCCGTCAGAAACACGCGGCATTCCTCTCGGATGCGTCCCAACGCCGTGGCAACCGCACCGGGCTTCATGCCAAGACGCTTCGCGATTTCCGTCACGCTGTCGCCGTACCAATAGCGGCACACAAACATCACCCGCTTTTTTTCGGGCAGCCCGCGCAGAAAGGCATTGATGACCGCCGCTAATTCCCGTCGGTCGATCTCCTGTTCCACGCTGCCGCCGTCCGGAACGCACTCGTCCAGCTCGTCACAAAGCAGCGCCGCCTCTCCCCCGCCCCGCCTGTCGGCGCGGCTCCTGCGCCAGCGGTCAATCGACAGATGGCGCGTGATTTTGCCTAAAAACACCGCCAGTCTTGACGGGCGCTGCGGCGGCATGGCGTTCCACGCCTGCCACCATGTGTCGTTGACGCATTCCTCCGCCTCGTCCGGCGCGTCTAAAATGTGCAAGGCTATCGCGCGGCAGTAGCTGCCGTATTTCCGGCTGGTCGCGGCGATGGCACGCTCATCCCGCTCCCAGTACAAGTCCACAATGCGGTCATCCTCCATTGGTTCTGTGGGATGCAATTGACAACACGCTCCTTTCGGTGGGTAAAAAATCCTTTCATACTAATTGTCGATTGAAAGTAGACAAATGATTTGCGAGGATATTTCGTGTCATGCGAGGATGACGACGACGGCGGGCTGGCGCCCGCCTAGGAGGAAGACGAAGCAGGGCGCGAAATAGACCGCAAAGCATGTCTACTTTTGATTGACAATTAGTATCATATCAATAGACGGATTTTCTTCGGGAATATCACAGATTTTTTGATTTTTTTAAAATGATTTCATCGAACGGCACATAAAAAAGTGCGGAACGAAACCGCTCCGCACCCTTTCACTATTATAGTTCCGCGTCATAATCCACTTTGTAAAAACATCTGCACCAGATGACTTTTCCCAGTATGATTCTTTTAAAATAATTTTCCAGCCACTCGGAAAGCGTCAGATCAAACAGGGCAGGCGCATATTCACGCTCCGGCTCCATATTCCAGTCCAATATGCCCACACGCCCCTGCTTTTTCCCTTGGCACATGATAAAATAGTCGAATGTGCAGCCTGCCGTGCCAATGACAAGCATACCACGGATCAGATCGGCATACAGCGCGTCACATTGTTCGTCGGCGGCCTTTCCATACTGTTCGTCGAGCCGCTCCATTGTCAGGTTTTTTTCATAATAGACCTGCGCAGGATTCTCATAATCAAACAGCGTCACACCTGTCGAAGCCGTTTCCTCTCTGATCTCCCGCTCGACATCTTCCAGCGAATACAAACCGTAATCTATGCCTGCGCCGCCATTTCCCACTTCCGTCAAAAATCGCACATATTCTTCGGGCAGCGTGAGGCCGGTCCGGCTTTCAAAGGCACGGACTGTTTCCGTGTCGATCGGCGGACGGAACGTATATTGATGCTTCTCCGAACCGAATACAAGACACTGGGGGTCTGCTTTTTTCGCAAGCGCGGCAAGCGTTTTGATTCTCTCTGCAAAAGGCATCCGGTCAAGGTCCTCCGGCAGCTTTTGCATCCTGATTCCTTTCATCTGCGTTCCCTTTCTTAAAAAAAGAAAAAAGAATAAATAATAAGGAATAAAGAATCACGCAGAAACCTTCTGTTTCTCTATCTTTATTCTTTTGTATTTATTCTCTGTTATTTATTATTTGAGCCCTTTCGTGAATACGAAAGGGCTTTTCTGGTGACCCATCGGAGATTCGAACTCCGGACACCTTGATTAAAAGTCAAGTGCTCTACCGACTGAGCTAATGGATCATATGAAGTTTGCCGCTTGATTAGAAGAATTCCTCAGGCAGCAAACTTGCTGGCTGGGATGGCTGGATTCGAACCAGCGACATGACGGAATCAAAATCCGTTGCCTTACCGCTTGGCGACACCCCAAAATATTGGGTATGTGGTGAAATAGGAAAGACACATCGGCACGAATCCTTCGCACGAAACATTCGTGCCGAGTAAGTCTGTGGGGTGGTATATCGGAGTCGAACCGATGACCTCCAGAGCCACAATCTGGCGCGCTAACCAACTGCGCCAATACCACCATATGGCGCGCCAGGAGGGGCTCGAACCCCCGACCTACTGCTTAGAAGGCAGTTGCTCTATCCAACTGAGCTACTGGCGCATAACTCGGTGGAGCGGGTGATGGGAATCGAACCCACACGACCAGCTTGGAAGGCTGGGGTTCTACCATTGAACTACACCCGCGCATTTAACAGCGTGTTACATTATACACTTTCTCACACGCTTTGTCAAGTTTTTTTTTCAAATTCCTGTTTTTTTCAAAATACGGCAAAAATGATCCCCACTGCCGCCGTTTTACTGTGGCATATACCACAAAAACGGCGACGGCGGGGCGTCTGATTACTTCTTCTTTTCGGGAGTGCGGATGATCATAACCAGTTCGGAGGTGTAGAAGGGGTCCGTGGTGATGTACGCCTCGTCGTCTGTCTCCTCATGCACGACACAAAAGGCATTTCTGTCGCCTGCAAGCGTAGCGTTCACCTCGCCGGCCTCGACCGAAGAAACGGTAAGATCACATTGGCAGCCATAGACCAGCGCATCGGCCGCCGTCACAAAGAATCCCTGCAATCCGCCGTTCTCACTCTTATAAGCATACGGCTTGAAATAAGGCTCCGACACCAGCAGCAGCGTCTTGTCAAGCACCTGCGTATCCTTGCCGAATGCATACGTCTCGCCCTTGACCAGTTCGCTCTCGATCATCTCGCCGTAGCTGTCCGACGCTTTGAGCGCCGCAATCTGCGCATTCATATCGTCAACCGACACTTCGGCGGACTTGCTGAGCAAAAAGCGGTAGTCAACGCTGCCGATGCTGCCCTTGACGATCTCAACGCCCTCGTTGTCAGCCACTAACTTTTTGGCGTAGTTGCTGTCGGCAATGACCACTGCCACCTTCTTGTCAATCAGATCCTGCACCGCGTTTTCCAGATTTTCATAACGCTTAGGGTAATCGGTCAGACTGTGGCTGACCACATAGTCGTCCGCTGCCGAACGAAGCTGCACGGCGACCGCTTTGCCTGCCAGATCTTCGGCGCTCGTGATGGACATATTCTTCTCATTCGCCACGCCTGTTTCCTCGCGTGTGGAGGAACAGGAGGTCAGCATCAGGCACACTGCCAGAACCGCCGCGCCGAACGCCACCATTTTCTTTGCCAATTTCATTGTAAAATCTTCTCTCCTTGTATGTTAAATCGAATCCTGCGTATTATGTATTGTATCACAACCCAACGCAAATTACAAGGAGTTTTTTTATCGCCGGGGAAATCACTTCATCCGTTTCGGATTTTCAGTCAGACACAGCAGATAATCGACCGACACATTATACAACTCCGCCAACTTGATCAGATGACGGATCGGCAGCTCATTGGCGCCGCGTTCATATCTGGCATACATGGTCTGTGACGTATTCAGGTAATCGGCAACCTCCTGCTGCGTCATGTCGTGGTCCTCACGCAGATCGCGCAGCCGCTTGATATAATTCACCGAATTGCCCTCCTCGCTCATAAAATACCTGTTGCAGAGCCTGTCCGCGCACATGCCGTCATACGTTGTCAGACCCTTATACATTCATGATACCATGGTTTACTTTTTGAAATGGGTATTTAATACACATTTTTATTCGGAAGTTTATTCACAAAAAAGCAGCAGCCGCGATTTTCAACTTTCTTCGCTGAAAACCGCGGCTGCTTATGATAACCATGTGATATGTTTGCGTTTTTCCGCCCGTTTCGCCGCACGTTCTTGGCACGGTAAGCGGTGCGGAATCACCTGCAAAGCATCACATTATATTCGTTGATAGAGCGGAAGAGGGTTTCGGATTAACCACAGGCATACACGTTCCGTGTCATTATTCCTCGCTGCCGTAGACCTTCTCGAGGGTGACGAGATGGTTGTACTTCTCTTCTGCGCACTTCTCGGCCTTCTCGAAGAGCTGTGCGGCTCTCTCGGGGAACGCACGGGTGAGGGCGTTGTAACGGACTTCGCCCATGATGAAGTCGCGATAGCTCGCGGACGGCGCCTTGCTGTCGAGGGTGAAGGGATTCTTGCCCTCGTCGGCCAGGGCGGGATTGAAGCGGAACATATGCCAGTAACCGGCCGCAACCGCCTTCTTCTCCTCGGTCATGGAGATGCCCATGCCGCCCTTGATGCCGTGGTTGATGCAGGGCGCGTAGCAGATGATGAG
>CACWOA010000002.1 GCA_902762395.1 uncultured Ruminococcus sp. | reverse complement strand
TTATTCTTTTAGCGAGCGAATGCGAGCGCTTCAGCTGCATCCTCCGCAGGTGGCGCAGGAACCGGTGCAGGCAGCGGCGGCGGGGTCGTAGGTGGCGGGATCCTCGCCGTTGACGGCAGCGGTGAGAAGCATGGTGACTTCGTTCATCAGGCTGTCCATGGTTTCTTTGGCGGCGTTGAAGGCGACCATTTTTTCGCCCTGCATGATTTCGGTGTAGAGGTTCATCAGATCCTCGTTGAGGCTGCTGATTTTGTCCTGATCGGCGTCGTCCTTGCCGGACTCGATTTCAATCTTCATGCGAAGGACGTTGAACTGCTCGATCTGCTTTTGCAAATCCTCGTCGTTGTCGCTGGCGGTTCTCGCTTCGGCGAGCGCCTTGTATTCGTCGGATTCCTGAATCACCTTGCCCAATTCGCGGGCCATTTCCATGATGGTCATGATGGTTTGTCTCCTTTGTGATGTTTGATTTATGAAAAATAAAAATTATCGGTACACAATTTCGGAAATGCAGGTGTCGCTCCATTTCCCTTCATAAACGCTTTCGACGGTAAACTTGACATAACTGGTCTCCACGGGTTCCTCCAATGTGAAGGTTTGTGCCTCCGGTGAGTCTTCGATGGTAAAGACGTACACGCTGCCGTCGTCAAATTCCAGCATCACATCCCTGGCGCGGGAATTGAGCTGATAGAAATTTTTCGTTTCGTCGTTGTATGTCAGATCCTGATAGCCGTTGTAAACGGTCACGCTGCTGATGACGCGGGTGGAGCCGTCGGCATTGTAGGAGAGGAGCCATTCCCCTTCGCCGCAACTGTCCTTCACGCCGTCCTGCCATGTGGTGTTGGCGTCCGCGTCAAAAGCCCAGGAAGTCAGTCCCTTCGTTCCCTCCCAGTCGGCGTAGGAGGAAGCCTTGGCGCGGTCAAAGGTGCCGTTGACCGCCTCAAATTCCTCATACTGGCTGTCCTGTACCTCCGGGGGAAGCGCGTGAGCCGGTTCCGGTTCTGATTCCGGCACGGGGTCGGTCAAAAGGTCGGTTGCTGTGGCGGTATCGCTTTCGGAAACAGCCGCGTCAAAGAACCCCTGTCCCCGCATCCAGGCGAATGTCCCGATACTGACGACGACGATGACGATAAGGGATAAAACAATAGATACAAAATATTTCATAGCTATTCCTCCTTAATAGACAAATTGTCCCTGTAATACCCAGTTTTTGGCGGAGGTAATCTCACATTCGGCAAATTGCCCCACCAACTCCGGCTGTCCCATGCACTTGACCACGATATTGGTGCCCGTGCGGCAAAAGAGCGAGTTGTCCCTCGCGTCCACGCCCTCCACCAGCACGCGGTGACGGGTGCCGATCATGGCGTTGCAGCGCTCGGCGGCAATGGTCTCCTGCGTTTCGAGAAGTTCCTTCATCCACCCGGCTTTTTCCGCGTGGGTTACGGGATCGTCGAGCTTTGCGGCGGGGGTTCCTTCACGGGCCGAATAAATGAAAGTAAAGAGCGAGGTGTACTTCACTTCGCGAATGAGGGAAAGGGTCTCCTGAAATTCCTCATAGGTTTCGCCGGGGAAGCCCACGATGATGTCGCTGGTCAGCGAGATGTCGGGCATTTTCTCCCGCGCGATGCGCACCAGTTCGAGATACTGTTCGCGGGTGTAATGGCGGTTCATCGCCTTCAATACGCGGTTGGAGCCGCACTGCACGGGCAGGTGAAGATGATGCGCTGTGTGCCTGCATTCCGCCATGGCGGTGAGAAGTTCCTCGGTGCAGTCCTTGGGATGGCTGGTCATGAAGCGAAGCACATAGTCTCCCTCAATCTTGTCGATTTCCCGCAGCAGTTTTGGGAAATTCCAGTCCTCGCCGTCGGAGCTGACCGCGTTTTTGACGGCGTAGCTGTTGACGTTCTGTCCCAGCAGGGTGATGTCGGGATAGCCCGCCGCGATCAACTCCCGCGCTTCCGCCAGGATTTTCGACGCGTCGCGGCTTCTCTCACGTCCCCGCACATGCGGCACAATGCAGTAGGTGCAGAAATTGTCGCAGCCGTACATGATGGGCAGCCACGCCTTGACCTGATTGTCACGGCGCACAGGCAGTTCCTCGCAAATGCTGTTGTCCGCCTGTGACAGTTCAAACACCCGCTTGCCTCCCGTCAGCGTTTTGTAAAGCAATTCGGGGAACCGGCTGATGACATGGGTGCCGAATACCAGATTGACATGGGGATAACTCTGGTAAATGCGATTGGCGACCTTCTCCTGCTGCACCATGCAGCCGCAGAGGGCGATGATGAGCTTGGGATTGCGGTTTTTGACGTGTTTGAGCGCGCCGACATTGCCGAATACCCGGTCCTCGGCGTGTTCGCGCACGGCGCAGGTATTGTAGAGAATAAAGTCGGCGTTTTCGGGACTGTCGGTAAAGGCAAAGCCCATTTCCGTGAGCATACCGTTGATGCGCTCGCCGTCGGACACATTGCCCTGACAGCCGTAGGTATGCGTGAAGGCCAGCGGTGTGCGGCCGTCCAGCCGCGCCTCCATGACCGAACGCACGAGCTGGCAGTATTCCTGTAACTGAGCCGCGCTGACAGTTTCCGCCATAGGCTTTCCACTCCTTTCGTGGTTTTATTATGATAAAATTGCAAATGCAATGGCATTTCCCCACTGCATTTGCAATTTTGGTTTATCAGGTTGATGACACGGAAAAATTATTTCTCCTGTGCCTTGTACTCCTTTGCGGACTGGATAAAGCTCTTGAAGAGCGGATGCGGGCGGTTGGGTCTTGACTTGAATTCCGGATGGAACTGGCAGGCGACATACCACATATGTCCGGGCAGCTCGATCATTTCCACGATTCTGCCGTCGGGGGACTGACCCGAAAAGACCAGACCGTTTTTCTCATATTCCGCGCGGTAAATATTGTTGACCTCGTAGCGGTGGCGGTGGCGTTCCTCGATGAGATCGGTGCCGTAGCACGCATGTACCCTGGAGCCTTCCTTGAGCTGGCAGGGGCATTTGCCGCGGCGCATGGTCGCGCCCATCTCCGTGACCTCACGCTGTTCCGGCATCAGATCAATGACCGGGTGATTGGTTTTGTGGTTGAATTCAATGCTGTTCGCGTCCTCAAAATCCAGCACGTTGCGGGCAAATTCGATCATGGCGATCTGCATACCGAGGCAGATGCCGAGATAGGGAATGCCGTTGGTGCGGGCGTAGTTGGCGGCGATAATCATGCCCTCGATGCCGCGGTCGCCGAAGCCGCCCGGCACGAGAATGCCGTCCACGTCGCCGAGAATCTGAAAGACGTTGTTTTCGTTGATGGTGTCGGATTCGACCCATTTGATGTCCACGTCCACCTTGTTGCCGATGCCGCCGTGCTTGAGCGCCTCCACCACGCTGAGATAGGAATCGTGCAGCGCGGTGTACTTGCCTACCATGGCGATTCTGACCGATTCGGTGAGATTTTTGGCGGTTTCCACCATCTCAATCCAGTCGGACAGATCCTGCGGACCGTTGACGTCAAAGCCGAAGTAATCGCAGACGATTTCGTCCAGCCCCTCGTTTTTAAGGAAGAGCGGCGCCTCGTAGAGAAGCGGCACGTCGAGGTTGGCAATGACGTTTTTGGGACTGATGTTGCAGAAAAGCGCGATTTTTTGCTTGATGGCGGGGTCAAAGGGCTGCTCGGAACGCAGCACGATGATATCAGGCTGAATGCCGATGCTCAGCAGCTCCTTGACAGAGTGCTGGGTGGGCTTGGTCTTGTGTTCCTTGCTGGCGGCCAGGTAAGGGAGCAGCGTCACATGAATGAAGAGGCAGTTGCTCTTGCCCACTGTGGTGGAGAACTGCCGGATGGCTTCGAGGAACGGCTGGCTTTCGATGTCGCCTACGGTGCCGCCGATTTCCACCAGCGCCACGTCAACGCCCTGCTTGTTCATGGCGATGATGTCCATGATTTCGCGGGTGACGTGGGGGATGACCTGCACGGTGCCGCCGTTGTAATCGCCGTGACGCTCGCGGGAAATCACGTTGTTGTAGATCTTGCCGGAGGTGGCGTTGCTGCTCTTGTTGAGGCTTTCGTCGATAAATCGCTCGTAGTGACCGAGATCAAGGTCGGTTTCCGCGCCGTCGTCGGTGACGAAGACTTCGCCGTGCTGGATGGGGTTCATCGTGCCGGGATCCACATTGAGGTAAGGATCCAGCTTCTGCATGGTGACCTTCATGCCTCTCGCTTTGAGAAGTCTGCCGAGAGATGCCGCGGTGATTCCTTTGCCGAGACCCGAAACCACGCCGCCTGTAACAAAGATGTATTTCGTAGACATCAGAAAATCGCTCCTCCGTTTTTTACTTCAGTTGAATATACCTAAACAATAACTTAGTTATTTTATCACGTTTTCCGAGCCTTTTCAATAGACAAAAAACAAAAAATCCGCGAAAAAAACCAAAAAAAGCAGATTCGTCTATTTGCCCGATTGCGCGCGGCTGACGCATTTTTTTTTAAAGAAATTGACAATAGGTCAAAAAACGCTCCACGCAATTGTGACGTTTGTTTTTATGAAAACTAAAATTAATGTGAAATATGGCGGGAAGCTATTGAAAAAAAAGCAAAAATATTCTATTATATAAGATGTAAAAGGAGATATTTTTTGAGACGTCCAATGGAAAAGGAGTGAAAATGCCATGGGAGGCTTCGGAAACAGCGGCTACCGCTTTGACGGTGACGACCGCGACGATTTCAATGACGATTTTGCCGACAGCGAATTTTACGACGATTTCGACGACCGCAGCGGCATGATCCGCGAGGAATATGACGGCGATTTTGACGACGGACTGGACGAGGATTATGATGACGGTTACGGTCAGTATGACGACGGATTTGTCGATGATTTCGACGACGGCTACAACGATTACGGAGACGGCTACAACGATTACGGAGACGGCTACAATGAGAGCGGGCAGTATGACAGCGACGGTTTTTCCGATGACTTTGATGACGGCAGCGGCGGCTATCAGGGCGGCTACAATGACGGTTACGGCTATGACAACGGCGGTTATCAGGATGGCTATAATAACGGTTATCAGAATGGTTACAACGGATATCAGGGAGACTACAACGACGGCTATGGTTATGACAACCATTACCAGGGCGGCGTGAATTACGCTGATTTCGAGGACGCCGGCGCGTATGACGGACGGGCGGCTTCCCGCAACGTCATGCCCGAAAAGCGCGGGCGGCGTGAAACGCAGTCGGAGCGCTATGACCGTTACGCGGAGGATCTGAAAAAAAAGCGGCAGCGTATGCGCGCGCCGTCCGGCACGAGCGGCGATTTTTACGATTACGACACTTCCGCCGATTACGGCGACGGTTATGACAATTCCGACGATTACTACGGCGATGATTTCGGTCCCGCCGACCGCACACCGGAACCCATTCCGCCTATCTACGCCAAATATCTGGGCAACGGCAGCGGCAGCGGCGAAGCGACCTATTACGAGGAGCATTACGGCAAGACCGCCAAGAAAAACAACGCGGTGTCTCTCAGCAGCTACCGCGCCCGCAAGCGACTCAAAGCGCTGGGCATTGTGGCGGCGAGTTTCGCGGTGATCGGGGCGATTGTCTACTACTTCACATTGGTGCATATTTACAATCCCGTCAATATTGACAACTCCATTGTGAATCTTCAGACCTCCGACGCGACCAAGATGCTGCAAAGCGTCATCGGCACCAAACTCGGCGACAAGACGCTGAAAATTGTGGTCAACGGCGAGACGTTCCCGCTGAATTTAGGCGAGTACGGCTTTAATTACTCCGCCGATGCTGACGGCTCGGTGAATACCGTCACCGAAGAGAGCGACGACGGCAAAGAGGTCAAAACCTCCATCGCTACCTATAAAAATATTCTTTACAACCAGACCAAGCTCGAAGGTCTTCTCAACAGCATTTCCGACAAATACGGCACCACGATGATTAAGCCCTCCTACACCATTGAAGGCGACCAGCTCATTATCAAGGCAGGCTCCGACGGCGTCGGCGTGGATGAAAACAGCCTGATGAGCGAGATTCTGGAGCGCATCAAGGCGGGCAATTATGAGGACGCTCTCGTGGAGGAACTGGTGACCACCAAGACTCCGGATGTGAACATCGACCAGATTTACAAGGAGGTTTCCTGCGAGGTCAAGGACGCTTCCTCCTATGTGGACGAAAACGGCGAAACCATCTACAGTCCCGATGTGGTGGGCAAGAAGTTCAATCTTGAGGACGCGCGCGCCACGATTGCGGCGGGCGGCAACACATGGAGCATCACCATGAATCTCACCCAGCCCAAGATCACGCTGGTGGAGCTGAAAGCGCCTACCTGTCCCGAGCTGCTGTCGGAAACCACGACGTCCTTTGACGGAGGCAACAAGACGCGTGCCGCCAACATCAAAAATGCCGCCAAGCGCATCAACAACTACGGCAGCTTTGAGGACGGCTATGTATTGCAGCCGGGCGAAATCTTCTCCTACAATGACACCGTGGGCGAACGTACCGAAGCCAACGGCTTCTCCATCGCGACGGTTTACACCAGCACCGGTACCACCAACGACGTGGGCGGCGGTATCTGTCAGGTATCTTCCGCCATTTTCTCGGCGGCGTTCAAAGCCGACCTGGAGATCGTCAGCCGCACCAATCATATGTATAAAGTGCATTACTGGACGACCCCCGGCGAGGACGCGACCGTCAACTGGGGCACCATCGACTTCAAGTTCCAGAACAGCAAGAGTTATCCCATTAAAATCAAGATGATTTATAAAAGTAAGGATCCGAAGTTCGACGGAAAAGACTCCATCTCCTGTCAGATCTGGGGCACCGACGACGGTTACCACTGCGAATTTGACAACAAGACCGTCCAGATGGTCAAGACCACCGTAGTGGAAAAGAAAGCCACTGCCACCAAGCCCAGAGGCAAGATCGAATGGGGCGACCCGGGACTCACCATCGAAATCTACCGCGTGCGCTATAAGGGCGACGTCAAGATTTCCAAGGAACTGTATGCCACGAGCGTTTACCAGCCGCTCGCGACGGTCAAATATGTATAGCGATTCAAAAATTTTCCGTTCCCTCTGTGCAAATCCGTTCAAAGCGGTCTTGCACAGGGGATTTTTTTCATCAAAAAACGACTGCCGCATGAGAGGAGAATTCCCATGCGGCGGTCGTTTTGTTTAAATTGCAAAACCTCTGCAAACCATTACTTCGCGAATTCCGACGCGCGGCTTTCGCGGATGACGTTGACCTTGATCTGACCGGGATAATCCAGCTCGTTCTCAATCTTTTTGCAGATTTCACGGGCGAGGAAGGGCATATCGTCGTCGCTGATCGCTTCCGGCTTGACGATGACGCGCACCTCACGCCCCGCCTGAATGGCGTAGCTTTCGGAAACGCCGTTAAATTCTTTGGCGATTTCCTCGAGACGCTGGAGACGTTTGATGTAGCTCTCGACATTTTCCCTGCGTGCGCCGGGACGTGCTGCGGACACCGCGTCGGCGGCCTGTACCAGACAGTCGAGAATAGACACCGATTCCACGCCGCCGTGATGGGCGGCAATGGCATGCACGATCGGCTCGGATTCGCGGTATTTACGCGCCATATCCACGCCGATGTCAACGTGGCTGCCTTCTATTTCATAGTCGAGCGCCTTGCCGATGTCGTGCAGCAGACCCGCGCGGCGTGCGGGAGCGGGGTCAACGCCCAGCTCGGACGCCATCGCGCCGGCGATCATGGAAACCTCGAGCGAATGCTTGAGTACGTTCTGACCGTAGCTTGTGCGGTAGCGCAGGCGACCGAGAAGCTTGACCAGTTCGGGGTGAAGTCCCATGACATTCGCCTCGAGCATGGCGTGTTCGCCTTCCTCTTTGATGATCACCTCGATTTCACGGTTGGCTTTGTCCACCGTTTCCTCAATGCGGGCGGGGTGAATGCGTCCGTCCGCGATCAGCTTGACCATAGCAATGCGGGCGACTTCGCGGCGAATGGGATTGAAAGACGACAGGGTGATCGCTTCGGGCGTGTCGTCGATGATGATATCCACGCCGGTGACCTGTTCGAGCGTGCGGATATTCCGACCCTCGCGTCCGATGATACGTCCCTTCATTTCGTCGTTGGGCAGCGCGACGACCGACACGGTGGATTCCGCCACATAATCGGAGGCGCAGCGCTGAATGGCGAGAGAAATGATATTCTGCGCCTTCTTTTCCGCCTCGTCCTTGGTCTGTTGTTCATACTCTTTGATTTTGAGCGCCTTTTCGTGAACCAGCTCTTCTTCCAAGGCATTCATGAGCTGTTCTTTCGCCTGTTCGGCGGTCAAGCCGGAAATTTTCTCCATGATTTCCAGTTGGCAGCGCTTGAGTTCTTCCGCCTCGGCGAATTTGTCGTCCGCCTGCTTCATGCGTGCGTTGACCTGTTCGAGCTTCTTTTCCGCCTGCTCAATCTTCTTGTTCAGGTGTTCTTCGCGCTGCTGTACGCGCTTTTCCTGCTTGTTGATCTCATTGCGGCGTTCGCGGATCTCCTTGTCGTTTTCAGAGCGCAGGCGGTGGATTTCCTCCTTGCCCTCAAGCACGATTTCCTTGCGCTTCGACTCCGCGTCCTTTTCGGCTTCGCTCACAATGCGCTGGGCTTCCTCTTCGGCGGACGAGATCGCTGCCTCGGCCACCTGTCTGCGTTTTTCATAGCCGCGTTTGTGTCCGACAAAGTACATGACGCCGCCGCCGACAGCCAGACCGACGATCAAAGTTACTATCCATAACCAATCCATTGCTTTACACACAACCTCCTTTTAAAAATCAGGTCGGCGCAAATCAATAGCAAATTATTTAATTTTGTTCGATGTCATTCTCTGTTATTCCATACTATTTGAATACAGCCAAAAATAACGAATTACAATAGAAATATGCCAAACGTAAAAAACATGAAATTTGCAATTAGATTGTGCCGCCTGTCGCGGTGCCTCCGACGATGAACTGCTGTGCCGTCATCGGAAGCGTTGCAAAACTGTGTTTTAGGATAATAAAGAAGGTACATCCGGGTGCATATGTACGATCAGGAGACACTGCAACCAAATGTACATATATATTTTAGCCTTTTTTTTGGAATATGTCAAGAAAATTAACCCCTGTTTTCTCTTTTTTGTATAAGAATTTCGCCGCTATTTTTGGGTATTGTGACTCATACTACATAAAAAGCACTCTTATGTAACAAAAAGAGGGCGCCAAAAGCCGGAACCGTGCAGCCAACAGGGGCAGCGGGGTTCCGGCATACTGGCGTGTCATCCGGCGGGTTACTGGATGCCGAGTGCCACGGCGGGGTCAAGAAACTGGTTTTCCTTTTTAACTTCAATGTGAAGGTGGCTCCCGTCGGCGCTTTCGCAGGGGATTTTTCCCACGGTGCCGAGGGTGGTGCCTGCGGAGACGTTTTCACCCTCGCGCACGGCGGGATTCCTGCTCAGTCCGCGGTAATACACCATCAGACCGTCGTTCTGGTTGACAACCACCGTCACGCCGTAGAGGGGATCCTCCGAAACGCCCGCCACGGTTCCCTCGGCGGCGGAGCGCACCGTTTCACCTTCCCCTGCGGCGAGATCCAGACCGTTGTGGGTGCGCCAGTCACCCATGGTACGGGAATAGACCAGCGAGGTCATGCTGTAGGGTTTGGTGATCGCGCCGCCTGCCGGACGGGTATAACTGACATTCTGTCCCATTGCCTGAATGGCGAGGGTCTGCTCGCTGTCCTCCCATTCGTCGCTGTCCTGGGGTACGGCGGTCTTCCGGGTCGCCCCGGTGTCCGTCTTTTGGGGCGCGTTCGGGGCGGCGGCTGCCTGTTCGTCGGCGGGAGAGGTGGGCTGCGCAGCGGCGGCCTGCGTCTGCTCCGTGGTGCCCGCCGCCTGCTGTGAAGCGGCGGAGGGCAGCGTGAATGTGTCGGGAGCCGCGGCGCGATCCTTGCGTATCCTGACCCCGGCGGCGGTCAGCGCGATAGCGACCGCCGCGAGAAAGAGCCCGAAGGAGGCGCGGCTCGCGGGATTTTTCTTAGACGTTCGGCGGCGTGTGCCGATGGAAATGTTGCTCATTTGTTTCAACTGCCTTTCAATGGGTTTTGCAATGTTATTGTTGGCGTTTTTCTTCCGAATATACCAAGCCGCCTTGTACGAATCGCGTATTCACACATATTTCATTTTAAATTTATTGAATTACCCCATTTTCTTTGCTAAAATAGAGAATGAAATAGCATGGGACGGCGCAGGACAAGCGCGTTGCCCCTGTTTGTCACGAAAGGAAGGAATTTCTTTTGGAATACGATGAACGGATTATCAGGCTGTGCGAGGGCATTGCGGAACTGGTCAAGCCCGTGCGCATTATTATTTTCAACTGCAAATACAAGGTGACAGGAGAACTGGCTTCCTTTAAACTGTGCGTTATCGTCAAAGACACGGAATGTTCCAAAACCGAGCAGAAAATTTACCTCAATCTCGACTGCGAAGTGCCTTATGACGTGCTGGTTTACAATTACGATCACTGGAATCTCCTCATGAAGGAAGACCCCTACAGCTTTGCCTGTCGAAGCATTATGAATGGCGGTGTAGTGCTTTATGAGTCGGAATAGACACGGCAAGCGGGACAGCCGTCATTATTTTGAGTGGATGGAATACGCCAGCGAGGATCTCGCGGCGGCGACGGCGCTGATCGGACAAGGGGTGTGTCTCAACACCGTCTGCTTTCACTGCCAGCAGACCATTGAAAAATCGCTGAAAGCGTACCTGCTGTTTGTGAGCGGGCAGAATATGGACGGGCATAACCTCTCGTGGCTGACGCGGCAGGCGTGTCGGTTCAACTCCGATTTCGGACGTTTTATCGGCAAAACAGCCCTTTTCAACAGCTATTACATCGAGTGCCGCTATCCCTCCGACCGATGGGAGGAACCCGATCAGGCGGCAGCGGCGCATGATCTCGCCGTCACGCGGGAGCTGTATGAATTTGTCTGCACCCTCATCTATGACGGCGATTACAACAGCGAATATGACAGCGACGAGGACGATTGAAAGATCGACCAAAAGGGGGACGAAAACCGATGGACAGCAGAGAACGCAGAGAGCTTACGGAGAATATGCGCCGCCTGAGCGGTTCTGTGCCGAGAACCTATGTGGAACGCGGCGTGAGCCGGCGAGACAAAACCGAGCAGAGATATACCGAAAGCGGCACGGATTATGAATCCAAGCCGCTCAGCGAATACCGCCGCGAACGCCAGCGCAGCGAGGCGGACGCAGGCGCGTCAGCCGCCTCCTACCGGGAAAACGCAGGAAATTCGGCGGGATCACCGTATGAGCCGTATTCCTCATACAGGAAACCTTCACAAGCGGATCGGATGACGCCGGACAGCGAAACATCGCGGTACGGTGAAAACCGGAACAATGACCGGGGCAGTTCGGCCGGTGGCAGCCGCGCATCCTCAGGCAGGCGTTTCAACAGCCGCTCCTCCCGCCCAAGGCGGGAACTGGCGCCGGACGAGGAGCCGCCGCTGCTTGACACCTTCCGCGACGCGGCTACGCGCCGTTACCGCGAGAAAAAGGACTTTAACGAACGCTATGAACGCAGCCGCACAGGCGCTTCGATGGTGGAGCGGGAGAGAGACAAGGACGGCACGGCGGTGCGCGACGTGGAATATTTTGTTCCCAAAGCGATCGGGGACAACGCCGCCGACATCAATTACGGGCGCAAGCGCAAGAGCCGCAATCGCAAGCCGATGAAGATGTGGCAAAAGGCGTCGCTGACCACCCTGAGTCTGTTTATGGTATTTCTCATGCTGCTGGGTCTGGGCGTGAGCGCCATGCTTAACCGCATGAATTTTGTGGACAGCGCCGCAACCAAGCAGGGCGGCAGCGGCGGCACGAATACCATGCAGTTGAGTGTCAACGCGGAGGCGGATGAGGATGCCGCCGGACTGGAAGACGTGGACGACAGCGAGATCGAACTGCCCGACGCGGTGATGTTTGACGCGGATATCGAAAACGTGCTTCTCATCGGCAGCGACCGCCGTTCCATGAAGGAGACGGGTCGAAGCGACGCCATGATGCTGGTGACGATCGACCGCAAGCACAAGAAGATCAAGATGATTTCCTTCCTGCGCGACCTTTACATCAAGATTCCGGGCAAATACGGCACCAAGCTGAATTCCGCCTATTCGGTGGGCGGCGTGGATCTGCTGAAGCAGACCATCGAGGCGAATCTCGGCATTTCGGTGGACAAGTATATCATCGTTGACTTCAACGCCTTCAAAACCGTGGTCAACAAGATCGGCAAGCTCAACGGCAAGGGCGGCATCAAAATCACCGTCACCTCCTCCGAAGCGACCTATATGTGCAGCCATGAAAAATACGGTCTGTTCCCCCGCTTCTCCAAGGGCAAGGGAACCTATTATATGAACGGCGCGGAGGCGCTCAACTATGCGCGTATCCGTAAGATTGACTCCGACTTCGGACGTACCAAGCGCCAGCGCAAGGTGCTGACCGAGATTATTACCGAGCTGAAAGACCTCAAAACCATGGATCTGGTCGGCATAGCCTACAGTTGTCTGGAATATGTTACCACCGACTTCACCAAGGGAGAACTGGTGGGACTGGTCACAGAGGCGGCGGAGATCATGAATTATGAAACCAAGCAGATTTCCATTCCCATCAAGGGCAGCTACAGCGTGCAGCACATGAGCAACGGCAACGAGGTGCTGGCGGCGAACCTGAATGTCAACTCCAAGGAACTCATCAAGTTCATCTATGACGACGACATGACCTATGAAGGCAACCAGAAGGAAATCCGCAACATCTTCCTGCCCGACCTCAAGGGCATCGCCAATTCCAACGTAACCACCAAAAAGACCACCACCTCTACCGAAGCGGGCGACGTGGCTTCTACTACAGCGGCGAACGGCGGCACGACCCAGTCCACGGCAAAAGGCGGCACGACCAAATCGACCGCCAAGAAAACGACAACCACTGCCAAGGGCGGCACGACCAAATCGACCGCCAAGAAAACGACAACCACCGCCAAGGGCGGCACGACCAAATCCACTGCCAAGAAAACGACCACGACCGCCAAAAAGACGACGACCACCACCTCGGCGCAGGCAGTGGGATAAGCGGACGGCTTTTGGCAAGTCACAAACCGAAAACAGCCGTATTGCAAAGATTTCAGCGTGCGGCTGTTTTTTGACAATTATTGCGCCTGTTTGCGGTATAATCCCTATTGACATAACCCAAAATAAAAAATACAATGATACAGACGTATGTGATCGTAAAGAGGTCGGTTTATGAAAATCAAAATCAGTGAAGAAAAATATGTTACCATCACCGCCCGTGCCGTAGGACGCGTGATGTTTCTGCTGCTGTCGGTGGCAATGGCGGCAGCGGTATGCAAAAAATCACTCTCGCAGGGACGCAGTGCCGTGGCGAAACTGGATAAGGAACTGCAATCGGTTTCCTTTCCCTGTAAAAAAACGGCGGTGTATGTGGGAGACGCGCTGGAGATCGAGCCTGTCGGGGTGCCGAAAAACGCGGAGGTTTCCTATACATGGGAGCTGGCGGACGACGGCGTGCTCACCGTGGAAAAGGGAAAGATCGTCGGGGCAGGCAGCGGGGAAACGGTGTTAGGCGTCACATCGGGCGACCACAGCGCACAGGTAACGGTAGTGGTCAAACACAAGCCGCTGCCGGAGGACAGCACCCTGCCGCCCCTGTATTATGAGACGCTGCCCCTTGCCAATTACTGCAACACGCTGCCGTCGGACTACGCGGCGGATGATCTCATGAAAATCCCCGCCCGGTATGTCGCGGAAAATTACACGTCGCTGTATGTTTCGGCGGCGACATTTCAGGAATATCTCAAGCTGCTCGACGGGATGCGTGCGGAGCTGGGCGCGGATATGCAAATGCACATCATCAGCGCTTACCGCAGTTATGCCAGACAGACAGAGCTTTACGACAAGGCGGTCAAGGGCTATATGGCGCAGGGCAAGACCTCCACGGAGGCGCGCGCCCTGGCGCTGCAAACGACCCAGACGCCGGGCAATTCCGAGCATCAGATGGGCAACACCATTGACGTGAGCAACAACAGCACCACCGATCACAACTACCAGAATACGCCGGAGGGCAAATGGCTGGCGGAGAATGCCTACAAATATGGCTTTATCATCCGCTATCCCGCCGATAAAGAGGACATCACACGCATCGAATACGAGCCGTGGCATATCCGCTATGTGGGGGTCAATCACGCGGCATATATGTATCTGCATAACCTTTGTCTGGAGGAATATGTGGAATTGCAGGAGAAAGCGGCTGCGGAGGCGGACGACTACGCGCTCGAACATCCCGCGACGGCGGAATAAAAAGAAAAGCATAGCGCAGCGCATTCGCTCGCTAATTATGCGCTGCGCTATGCTTTCTTTTTCTTTTTCTCTCCACTCCCCACTCCCCACTTCCCACTCCCCACTGAATTCTCATTTACCGTATCTTTCAAAAAGCGAGGCGATCGTTAAAATGGTATGTGGAAATAAGCTGCCGCGTGATTTTTACCTCTGCGACGGATTGATCGCAGCGGAGAAATTAGTGGGCAAAGTGCTGGTGCATGATGCGCCCGAAGGTCTGACAGCAGGCAGAATCGTGGAACTCGAAGCCTATATGGGGGAGACTGACAAGGGCTGCCATGCCTACGGCGGTCGGCGCACGGCGCGCACCGAGGTGATGTATGGCGAGGGAGGACACGCCTATGTCTACATCATCTACGGAATGTATGACTGTATGAATATCATTGTCAACCGCGAGGGGGTGCCGCACTGCATTTTCCTGCGCGCGCTGGAGCCGCTCGAAGGACTCCCGCTGATGCGGCAGCGGCGGGGTACCGACAAGTGCCGCAGCCTGTGCAGCGGTCCCGGCAAGCTGTGTATGGCAATGGGCATTACCCGTGATCTGTACGGTGAGGATTTGTGCGGGGACAGGCTGTGGTTGGAGGATGACGGATTCCGCCCCGAACTTCTGCGCGGCAGGCGGGTGAATATCGACTATGCCGGGGAAGCGGCGGCATTTGACTGGCGGTTTGCCGAGAAGGGCAGCCGCTTTTTGTCGGTGAAGATTTGATTTATTGGGAGTTTTTTACATATTGTAAACATTTTTACTATCAACTTGTACAAATAAATGGAGAATCACAAACCCTGTGTAAGCAATATCATGATTTTGTGAGAGGGGTATTAATTTCTTCTTGCAATGGTGATTTGTGTTTGTTATAATGAATCAGGAAAAAGCAAGAGTGAAAAAAGCAATCTTTTGAGCGGTTGCCCGGGGATTCGCGAAGGGAGTGGAGCGGTTGACGGAAAAGGAACTCAAAAAGCTGAGCCGGCAGGAGCTTCTGGAGATTCTGCTGGTGCAGAGCAAAAAGATCGACCGTCTCCGGACGCAGTTGGAGGAAGCGCGGCAGCAGATAGCGGAAAAAGAGCTTGTGATTGCCGAAGCGGGTTCCATCGCGGAGGCGTCGCTTTCTCTCAGCGGCGTGTTTGAAGACGCGCAGAAAGCGGCGGATCAATATCTCGGCAACATCCGCCGGATGGAGACGCAGACCAAGCTGGAATGTGCCAAAAGGAAGAAGATAGCGGATATGCAGATACAGCAGGATCTGAACCGCGCCAAAAAAGCAATCGGTCAGATGGTCGGGCTGTACGCGGCGGAAGTGACCAGGCGTATGAAGCTGCTGCGTGAGTGGGATCGGCAAATGGAGGCATTGCGTGAAAAGAGAATGGAAAAGAGGTCTTGAGAGGCTCGTGAACGGAGCGGCGGCGGTGTGGCAGCGGTTGACCCAAACGGTCGGAACGGTCTATTCCCGCGTGGTACAGTCCCGGTCTTCTCAGGCGGTCAAGGGATTTTTCGCCGGCGTCGGACAATCGGAATTTGTCCGGGCGGTCAAAGAATGGTTTGTCAGCATCGGGCAGATCAAGCCCTTCCGGGGCGTCAAGGTCAAAGTCGATGAGACCGGGAAGGCAAAATCCATTGATGGACAATCTGACAGAAAAAATAAAAAAAATACGCAAAGGATAGCGGAAGTATCCGACGAAATCACCACCGGACAGATCGAAGCGGAACTCAGACGCGAACGGTTTATGCTGCGGTACCGCAAGCTGCTGCGAAGCACGGTCTATGCGCTGATCGTGACGGCGGCGGTGGCGGCGCTGGTGGCGACGTTGCTGCTCCCTGTGCTTCAGATATACGGCAGTTCCATGACGCCAACCCTCACCGAGGGCGACATTGTAGTGTCGGTCAAGACCAATACGTACGATTACGGCGACATATGCAGTTTTTACTACTCCAACCGCATCCTTGTCAAGCGTGTCATCGGCAGGCCGCTCGATGTGGTGGAGATGGATGAGGAAGGCAATGTCTATGTCAACGGACAATATCTGGACGAGCCTTATATTTCCAAAAAGGCGCTGGGCGAATGTGACATTCAGTTCCCCTACCGCGTGCCGGAGGGCAGCTATTTCATGATCGGGGATCACCGCGAAACGTCCATCGACTCCCGTTCGTCGTCGGTGGGGTGTATTTCTCATGAGGAAATCGTGGGGAAGATCATTTTTACGGTCTGGCCCTTGAAAAAATTCGGCTTGACCACTTGACAAAAGAGACAAATTGTGATATAAGTATGCAAATAGAAGGGAGGCAAAATAATGTTCGATGATATTCAGAAGATTCTGGAAAAACTGAATGCGAACCACCGCAGATATCGCACATGGCAGAAGGTCGTGAGCGTGCTGGCGTGTATCACGGTATTCTGCACCACCTACGCGCTTATTTTGCCGGCGATTACGCTTGAATCCAGTCCCGATGTGATCTGCGGCATGGAGGAGCATACCCACACCTCCGACTGCTACGAGAGAACGCCGGTGCTGATCTGTCAAAATGAAGATCCCGATCATGTACACACAGATGAATGCTATCAGGTTGACTCCGTGATTATCTGCGGCAAGGAGGAACACAAGCACTCCGAAACCTGCTTCCCCAAGGAAGAAGAAGCCGACACGGCGGATGCTCCCACCACCGAACCGACCGAAGGCACGGATGGGGATGAATCGTCCGAAACCGGGCAGCCGGAAACCGCGGCGCCTGTGACAGGCGAAACGGGGGAAACAAAGGAAACAGAAGAAACAGAAGAGACGAAAGCAGCCGAGGAGACGAAAGCCTCCGAACAAACGGAAAACGATGAGGAATCAACCGAGGCCGAGGAAGCGGACACCGAGGAGCAGCCGGAGCAAAGGGTTCCCACCGCCAGATCCATGCTGCGTGCGGCGGCATTGAAAAACGTCAAAAAGACGCGTTCCATAGATGTTGACGGTGTGGAAACCGAAAAGAATATTTCAGACCCCGATGCAAACGGCGTTTATACCATCACGATGGAAGCCTATGCCACAGGCGAGCAAAGCATTACTATTGTGGAAAAAACCGCACCCACGGATATTATTCTTGTGCTTGACCAGTCGGGTTCGATGAGCAATAAAATAAAGGTTCCGGGATATGGCACACAAGTGTATGGCGAAGCTCCGTTCACTGTAAAATCAAATGACCAATTTTACCAAAAGCGAAGCTCTTATGGCGGAATTTATCTTAAACAAAGTGATGATACCTATGTTAAAATAAATGTGAGCAGAACTAAAAGTGGTCAGAAATACACGTATACTTACAAACGAAGCGATAATAACGCGGTCATTCTCACTTCTTCTGGCGCCAACACAGCACCAAATTTTGTAAGCGCGGGATACGCGAGCAATTCGGCATACTTTTACACGTTAATAGATGGCTCTGTTTCGCGTCAGGAAATTCTGAAAGAAGCAGTCTCTAAATTTGTCGAAAAAGTGGCGGAAAACGCGACAGAAGACGATGCGGCTCATCGAATTGCCATGGTAGGCTTTGCAGACGGCAAAACTGCTGATTATTATCAGAAAAGTTCTTACTATAACACCGAAATATTGATAAACGGTACGCCATACGGCTACGGCAGCGCTGCGCAGTCTGTTTATTCAAGCGCGTTTATGGAAACCAATACAGCGACTGGTGTGGAAAAATTGGAAAACTCAATTGGTACTCTGGACGCTGCGGGCGCTACCAATACGGATCTGGGTCTTGAAATGGCATGCGGCATTTTTCAAGCGAATCCGGTCACTAACAGAAACCGTGTTGTCATTATGTTTACCGATGGTGTGCCGGGAAAAAGCGATAATTGGAACAATGTTTCTGATACGGTAACCAATAACGCATTGAATTATGCCCAAAAGCTCAAAGATGAGTATAAGGCAAGCGTGTATACAGTAGGAATTTTTGACGGTGCCGATCCCCAAAGTTTAGGAAGTGCCAGTGGAAATGATACCGTAAAAAGAGCTAATAATTTTATGCAGCGTGTTTCGTCCAACAACGGCACGGTTAAAGACCCAAGTTACTATCTCGTGCCAAGCGACGCGTCTGATCTGATGACCATCTTCCAAAGCATCGCTCAACAGGTTTCCACCGGCGGCGCTACCAATGTATCGCTCAGCAGTTCGACCACGGTGATGGATATTGTATCTGACTTCTTTGATTTGCCGGAGGGAGCCGATACGTCGAGCGTCAGGGTTTACGCAGTGCCATGCACCGGAGAGGATGCCGGCGGAGAACGCACCTTTAAGGATTCCGAGGCGGGGTTCAATATGGAAAATTACCGCTATAACGATGCGACCGTCACTGTCAGTGGGAAAAAGATTTCCGTATCCGGCTTTGACTTTTCCGCCAATTGGTGCGGTAATGTCACGAATGGCAGTACCGTTACCCCACACGGCTCCAAGCTGGTGATAAAAATTCCTGTCGTTCCGGAGGACGACTTCGTCGGCGGCTATGATGTGCCGAGCAATGCGACGGGTTCCGGCATCTATGTTGACGGTAAACTGGTTGAGGATTTCCCCGATCCTACCGTTGATGTTGAAAAGGATATGGATGTCCTGCTCCCCGACACTTTGTTCGGTGCCAATAACAAGACGATTTACGCCAAGGGCACAACGCTCACGGCGAACGATCTGTTTAACGGTCTGGATAAGGTGCGAACGCTGAAAGCGTTTGTCGAGAGCAGTCACGCTCAAACGGAGACGAACACGGAATATACATTTGATATTCCCGATGACGATGCCATCAAAAATGACGCTTCGGGCAGTTACACCGTGAAGGTGGAAGTCAAGCAGAAAAGCACGGGTGAGGTTAAGAAAACCAAGAGCGTGACCGCCCGTGTCTATGTCCTCGTGCCGCAGATACAGTGGCGCGACAACCGCGTACTTTGCGGCGAGATCTACACCAAGCAGGACTGCCTCGATCACAATTTCGTGAGTGTCGGATGGGTGGCGGACAATGGCTGGAAATATACGACGGACGGCGGCAATGCGCCCGCTGCCACAGGTTCGCAGGGAACGCTCGACCACACCTTTGTGGATAACGGAGGCACGCCCTACAGCAACGAGCATCCGATTGTCGTCAACACCGATACACCGGTGAATGTCTGGGTATCCGCCCGATACGGCGACGGCAACGCGGTCAATATTACGGATTCGGCGATCTTCACCTATGAGGCTTGTTCCGATCCGCTGCATACGCAGACATCCATTCATTCCCACAAGGGCAGTGAGGGGTCTCCCGAATTTTACCTCCACGCCGATTCGGGCGCGGTACTTCCGAGCACAGGCGGCTCGGGCACCAAAAACTGGTTGATAGTCGGACTGACGTTCATGGCGTTGCCGATTATGATAGGATTGAGCATACAACGCAGACGTGACATGATCTTAGTGGTGTAACAAGGATTAGGAGTAACAGACCATTCACCAAGCGCGACTACTTGATTCAAACATTTTATTACAAAAAGGAGAAATGAACCATGAAGAAAACCAACAAAGTTCTCGCTGTACTGCTTGTCGCTCTGATGACATTCGCACTCAGCGGAATGACCGCCTTTGCAGGCACGATTACCGTTACCGATGTCGTCAAGGGCGAAACCTACGAGGCATTCAAGATTCTGGAGTACAAGTCCAACACCGACAAAACGGCGTATTCCTATTATCTTGAGGAGAGCAATGCCAAGACCGCCGCTCTCAAAACCCTTCTCGAAGGCGCCGGCTTCACCTTTACCGAAAGCGCTGACAAGACCCAGTATTTCCTCAATGAAACCACTATGACCGCCAGTGAGATCGTTGCCGCTCTCAAAGACGCAGGTCTGACAGAGAGCAACGCGCTGGCCTACGCCAAGAAAACCGCCGGTTCCAACGGCGAGGCTGTCTTCAGCGGTCTGGATGCAGGTTATTGGTTTGTGACCACCACCACCGGTTCTCTCTGCACCCTTGCCACCTATGATGATGAGGAACTGATCGTGGAAAAGAACACGGTTCCTACCATGGACAAGAAGCAGTCCGCGACCGGCACCACCTATGCCGATGACGCTCTTGATCTGGCGGTAGGCGCGACCGTCTACTATCAGATCGTCGTCACCGACGGCACCGGCACCGACAAGGACATCAAGCTCACCGATACCATGACCGACGGTATTACTTTCAACAACAATATCGTGGTTGCGGACACCACCAAGACACTGGTCAAGGACACCGACTACACTGTTACTGTGACAGACAATGACTTTGTTCTGACCCTTCTTGCTTCCTATGTCAAGACGGTTGACAATGAGACGATCACCGTTACCTACACAGGTGTTGTCAATGAGAACGCTGCCATGAACAGCGATACCAACACCAACACCGTTGAGCTTTCCTATTCCAAGCAGACCCAGACAGATACCGTCAAGTTCAGCACCTATGACATGAACCTGAAGAAGACCGACGACGGTTCTGTCGGTTCCGAGACCACTCTGTCCGGCGCAAAGTTCAAGGTTTACACCACTGCCGAAGGCGGCACAGCCATGAAGTTCAGCAAGGATGATACAGGCTACTATGTGGATGTTAACGGCAGCGAAGAAATTGACGCAGCCGACGGCACAGGCGTGACGATCCGCGGTCTGGCTCCCGCCACCTACTACCTCGAGGAAACACAGGCTCCGCAGGGTTACAACAAGCTTGCAGCCCGTCAGGACTTCACCATTACATCCGGCGCAACCGCAACCCTTCAGGTTACGGTAAAGAACTCCGCCAATGTGGTTCTTCCCTCTACCGGCGGTTTGGGCACCACCCTCTTTACCACCTTCGGTCTGTTTGCCATCCTCGCGGCTGGCGTGTTCCTTGTGACCAACAAGAGAATCGCGAAGGAAGAAATCTGAATTGTCAGATAATCAACCGTTCTATCCGTAAAGGATAAACCGTCATTTCAACAGGCGAGAGGGAGAAAAGGTTTCCCGTTCTTCCTCTCGCCCTTGTTGAAATAGGAAAACAGGGCATTGATGAAAAGACGGATATTTGTTTCTGTTTTTTTCTATAACATCAGGGAGATACATATGAAAAACGCTACCAATAAAATGTTTACCTTGATCCTTCTGATCGTATTTTTCATAGGTCTCTCCGTGATGTTATATCCCGCCGTCAGCCAGTATTGGAATGCCCGCGTGCAGTCCAAAGCGGTCATCGACTATGATCGGCTCATGCAGAGTATGTCGCAGGAGGATTACACCGCCGAACTGGAAAAGGCGAATGATTACAACAGGCGACTTGCCGACCTGCCCTTTCCCCTGCGCGATTACCCACAGCTCGGCGACGATTACGAAACCGTCGCGAATGTCGGAGGCACGGGCATCATGGGCTATATCTCCATTGACAAGCTCCAGCTCGAAATCCCGATTTACCACGGTGCGAGCGACGAAGTGCTGAATATCGCGTGCGGTCACTTTGAGGGGTCAAGTCTGCCTGTCGGCGGTGCGTCCACCCATTCCGTCATCATGGCGCACAGGGGACTGCCCCACGCCAAGCTGTTTACTAACCTCGACAAAATGCAGGTGGGCGACACCTTCACCATCAACACCTTAGGACAGGAACTCACCTATGAGGTCGTGCAGGTCAAAATCGTGCTGCCCGACGACGTCAGCGACGTGCAGATCGTCAAGGGGGAGGATTACTGCACCCTTGTCACCTGTACCCCTTACGGCATCAACTCCCACCGTCTGCTCGTGCAGGGGACGCGCATTGAAACCGTCCGGCACCGCGAAATCTACATCACGTCCGACGCGTTTCTGGTGGACAGGATTATTGTCACCCCCGTGGTGGCGCTCCCGATTCTGTTTGCGCTGATTGTTTATGTTGTGTTAAAGCCTGTCAAGAAGAAATTCCGTGTAGAAAACTACGTTGTTATCGAAGATGAAGATGAGGAGGACGAACTGGAATGAAAAAAACACTCTCGCGGCTGCCGATGCTGCTGCTTGTGATCACGGTGATTTTTTCCGCGTCCGCGGCTGTCGTATCCGCTGCTTCCACCTCGCAGGCGGAGGCGCCCTTTGATCCGGACAGGATGTGCCGTCTGACGGTTCTCTATCAGGACGAGGAAACCTTTTATCAGGGACAGACCGTGCAATTGTATCGCGTGGCCGACTGGTCCGCCGATTATGTATTTACTCCGACCGGAACATTGGCCGGGTACGGTCTGCAATACAACGGTCTTACCGAAGCGTCCCAGTGGGACACGGTCACACAGACGCTCACGGCGCACATTGCCGCCGAAGGCGTAACGCCCGACGCGGTCAAAAGCACCGACAGACAAGGCAAAGCCGCCTTTGCGCAGCTCACACCCGGTCTGTATCTGGTTCGTGAGCTGCGGATAGAAGATACCGACAGCACCCGCGTTTTTTACGATACGATGATCACCCTTCCCGCGCTCGATGACGAAGGACACTGGATCTATGATCTGACCGTTATCCCAAAATCGGAAAAACTTGCCCCCACTTATGAGGACGTGACCTACCGTGTGAATGTCATTTGGAACGACAAGGGCTTTGAGTCGTATCGTCCCCAATCGCTGCCGGTCACGATCTACAGGAACGGCGAGGTTTACGCCGAGCCGCTGCTGACCGCTTCGACCGACGGAGAGAATCCTGTCAGACAGGCGGGCATGGCAGTGCGTGCCGGGTCTCTGCCGACGGTTGCGTTCGGTATGGCGATTCCCGTCAGGCAATCAGGCACGGTCAGTAACGGTTCTCTGTTGACTGCGGCTGTCGGCGCGGCAGCCTCGGTTGTGTCATCAGGCGGGGATTCCGCCGAACCTCCGGCGACGTTGGCGACCGACTGGCATTATGAATGGACGGTGCCGGACGACGGTTCACAGTGGAACGTCGTGGGCGCGGATGTTGCGCATTATACCCATACCGTGAGGCGGGAGGGCAACACATGGATTCTGGAATACGTCATTACCGGGAATGAGCAACCCAAGCCCACCCCAAAGACAGGCGACGAGAGCCATGTGCTGCTGGCAGCGGCGGAGATGGCGGCGGGTCTGTTCCTGCTTTTCTTCGGTCTGAGACGCAAGAGGACGGCAGATGAATAAGAAAGCCGTCAGCCAAAAAACAACAGGCAACCTTCTGCGCGGTCTGGCGGTCTTTGCCGGAGCCGCGCTTGTCGCGGGCGCGGTCTGTATGACCGCGCGTGCGCTTCGCAAAGAGGCGGGGCGGCAGACGGCCGCCGTCATCGTCTCGGCGATGGAAGCCATTCTGCCGGAGCGCACGTCAGGCGTTCCCGAGCCGCATTACAGCGGCGCCATGCCGCGCGCGTCCGTCGGCGGCGAGGATTTTGTGGGACTGCTCGAAATCCCTGCGTACAATATCCGTCTCCCCGTCGGTGCGGCGTGGGAAGCCGACGATATAGAACGGTTTCCCCGCGTGTATCGCGGCGATATCTATAGCAATACCCTTATGATCGGCGGAAGTTCCGCGCAGATTTACTGCTACCGGGACATTGATATCGGCGCGCCGGTTTATTTTACCGACCTCTACGGGCAGGTCTATGCCTATGAGGTGAGCATGGTCAATCATGTGAGCAAAGAAGCGTCGGTGGTTTCCAAGGGCGAGGCGCTCACCCTCTTTGTCAGGGCGGGATTCCCCGCGAAGTTGACAGACCACAAGCCGTACACCGTGATTCGCATGCGGATAAAGGATGGTGCCTGATGATCGTGCATTTGTTCAGAAAAAAGAACGTCGTCAAATCCTACGACCCCGCCGCATACACCCCTGTCATCCGGTGCAGCATATGCACGGGCGAACAGGTGGCGGGCTTTCGCGACAAGACCACAGGAAAGATCGAGGACATTATGCTGCTGCAAAGCGAATGGGATTTGAAAAAATTCCGCGAGCTTTATGACCTTCCCGATGAACCCATTGAGAAAGTGTATTGATACTAATTTTCCGACAACCATCAAAAACCCCCGAAAGCCGCGGCTTGGCTGCTTTCGGGGGTTTCGTCATGCCCTATTGATTTGTGAATGGCTTACTTTGGTACGACCTCGATGTCAGGATCCCGCCCGAGGGCATAGTCCGTAAAAACCTTTGTCCATATGTCGTAAGCGTCTTTATTGACATGAATGTGATAATCACTGGTATATTTTTCCAAAAGCCCCACTTTTTCGTTTCCCAGATACTTTGACACTTCCACATATCCGGCGTTGTTATTCTTACAGAATTCACGGCGTGAAAGCGTAAGCGCATACAGATTGTTATTATTTAGAAAATTGGTCTTTTTTGGCGTTTTGAGATAAAGATAGCAGGGACTCACAATGTAAACTTCAATATCGGGGGATTTCTCGCGGATTCTCTGCACCAGGATTTCCAGATTTTGATTGGCTTTGTCGATGTCCGCGCCGGGGATTTCATTCGCCCAGAACACAATAAAGACTCTTTTAGACTTGGCTAATTTCAGAGCGTCCTCGACGAGCATCTTTTTTCCTTTATAAAGCGGGTGCTTCGTTTTTTCCCCGATCGGCCGGATTGCGTTGCGTGCGGAAAAACCGTATGCGCAAAGCATCGTGGTTTTGGCAAAATACCCCTCGCGGTCATTTTTTTGCAGGTAAATGTTGTACCCCATCATAAGGGAATCCCCGACAAACGCGGTTTCCGCATAAAACTTCCTGATAGCGGCGGCTTCTTCTTCGGTGTAATTGTCGTCAGTGGGCGTATTGAGTATTTGCTCCAGCTCATCGCGGTACCCGGCCGGCAACTCACCTGTCAAGGATCTGTTGTTAAGGAAAGACTGCCCTGTGCGGTTGCCGCTTCCGTGTGAATTTATGCTGAAAAAGGACGGATTTCCCGATTGCGAGAATCTTACAGTGATAAAATTACCCGCAACCAGCATCACAAGAAGAAGCAGAGTGATTCCCCTGACAACAAACGTGTTGCTTTTTTTCATGGAATGAGTTATGCGATGCTGCTTTCAATGATGTTCAGGATCGCGTCGTTATCATCGGAAATCACATAGCAGACATACTGACCGAACGTTTTGATAGCGGCCTTTTGGACGCGCTGGTACTGATCCGGGTTATAAGATTCAAGCTCAACCATCTTCTGCTCTTTCACGGTTTTGAACGCTGCCTCGACTGCCGCTGTGTCACTGCCTTCCGGTACTTTTACAATCGCGATCGTATCGGCCAGCATAGCGTCTTCGGCGGAGGCAAACACCTTGTCCTCCATCATGTCAGCGGTCAGGCCGTAATAGGACTCGATATATCCGTCCGTCATGATGTACATTTCCGGCAGCGATGTTTCCTGCGTAATTTTTTCATAAACATCGCTCAGTTTTTTATCGCCGGCATCATTCTGAGCGGCAGAAGAAGCTGTTTTGCCGGAATTATCGGCTGTTTTTTCACCGCAGGATGTCAGCAGGCAAGAACAAAGTGACACGGAAAGAACTAACGACAGAATAACGATTTTTATTTTCATAAATCAAACCACCTTTTTAAAATAAGTCCGAATAACTAACAAATATATTATATACGATAAGCCATAAAAATCAAGTTGTTTTGGCAATTTTCTATTATTTTTTTCTATAAGCCTTGATTAATGCGTTGAAATATGATAACATTTAAACATTATCTGTGTTTTTTAGGAGACGGAACCCATGGTATTCAGCAGTATTCCCTTTTTGTTTTATTTTCTTCCGGCGGTAATGCTCATTTATTATGTCGTTCCGTTTCGGTGGAAAAATACGGTTTTGGTTATTTTCAGTCTGATTTTTTATGCGCTGGGAGAACCGGTATATATTCTGATCATGCTTGCCTGCATCGCGGTCAATTTTACCGCGGGGCTTCTGGTGGAGCGGCAATGGCTGCACTTCCGCAAGCTTTGGATGGTGATGGCGGTATCCGTCAGTCTCGGTATAGTTACTCTCCTTAATCTTCCTCACCGGCGCCCATATCCCGCTGCTCCAGCTTTCTTTGCCCATCGGAATCAGCTTTTTTACGTTTCAGGCGCTCAGTTACACCGTTGACGTTTACAGAGGGACGGTAAAAGCGGAAAAAAGCCTGATTGATTTTACCGCGTATGTCAGTATGTTCCCACAGCTCATTGCCGGCCCCATCGTGCGATATACCACTGTCATAAGCGAGCTGCACAAACGGGAGATTACGTTTGACGGCTTTGCCAAGGGAAGCATGCGTTTCCTGAGAGGGCTTTTCAAAAAGGTACTGATTGCCGATACAATCGGTATGATGTGGTCGAATATTTCCGCCGACATTTCGTCGCTGAGCGTAGCTGCGGCATGGCTTGGCGTGACCGGATTCACTTTGCAGCTTTTTTTTGATTTTTCCGCATACAGCGATATGGCAATCGGTATGGGGCGAATGCTTGGTTTTTATTTCGATGAAAACTTCAATTATCCTCTCACGGCGGTATCCATTACCGATTTCTGGCGCAGGTGGCACATCTCGCTTTCCTCGTGGTTCAGAGATTATGTTTATATTCCCCTCGGCGGCAACCGTGGAGGAACATGGCGGCATATACGCAATCTGCTCATCGTCTGGTCGCTGACAGGACTGTGGCACGGCGCGTCATGGAATTTCATTCTGTGGGGCATGTATTACGGTGTGCTGCTGATTCTGGAGAAATACGTCTGGGGCAAGGTCTGGAAGCGCATGCCGCGAGTGATTCGCCATATCCTGACGCTGCTGCTGGTGGTGGTAGGCTTTGAATTCTTCGTGTTTGACGATTTTGGCACGATGACCCAATATCTTTCTGTCATGTTCGGACTGTCAGGACACAGGCTCTTCGATTCGTTTTTTGTGTGGCAGGTCAGCAATTTCTGGTCGGTGCTTTTGACCGCTGCTCTGCTTGCCACGCCGCTGGTTTCACGTCTGCGTGAAAAATTCGACGCCAAAGCCGGGAACAGGCTCGCCAAAATGGGTAATGTATCTGTCAGTGCGGGCTATATTGTATTGTTTATTCTTTGTGTGGCTGCGATTGTGAATCACTCCTACAGCCCGTTTCTGTATTTCCGTTTCTGAGAAGGAGGGGCAAGCAAGTGCATGACAGTAAGTCAAATATATATGAAAAAGTGACGGGAATGATCGTTTCGGCGCTTTGCGTAGGCTTTTCATTGGCCCTGATATTTCTGCCGAAATCCGACTGGTCAGAGAATGAAAACAGAAAGCTCGCCGAATGGCCCGCGTTGACGATGGACGAAATAGTACATTCCGACTTTTTATCTGATATGGAAAATTATCTTGCCGATCATTTTCCTATGCGCGATCTGCTGGTGTCGGTCAATACGCAGTTTAATGAGTTTCTCGGACGGCGCGAGATCAACCAGGTGTTTATCTGCGGCAACGGATTTCTGATAGACAAATATAAGACGCCGCTTCGCACCGAAGCGATTTTGAAAGCGTTCAACCGCGTACCGGCAGCGGCGGGAGACCGACAGGTCACCCTGATGATTGCGCCGACCGCTGCGGAAATCTATCGGGAAAAGCTTCCGCCTTTTGCGCAGCAGGCGGATCAGATGCAGACAATGCGTTACCTTTACGAGGGATTTGACGGAGACACGGTAGACGTCACGCCTGCGCTGCGCAGCCACAGGGACGAATACCAGCTTTACTACCGCACCGATCATCATTGGACGACCTACGGGGCGTATTATGCCTATGTCGAGCTGTGCGAAAAATGGGAGATGGCTCCTGTTGCGATGGATGCATTTGACATCCGGCAGGTGACGGGGGATTTCCGTGGCACTACGTATTCCAAGGTGAACGATCTTACCGTTAAGGGAGAGCCGATGTACCGTTTTTCGTTAGCGGAGCAGTCGCCTGAGGTGCAGTACGGAACGGGCGAAAAAGCCCTGCCTGGCATGCTTTACAATGAGGATTATCTGACGCGCAAAGACAAGTATTCTTATTTTCTTGACAACATACACGACCTGATGGTGATTCGCAATCCCGACGCTCTGACGGATCGGAAGCTGGTGGTCATCAAGGACAGCTACGCCAATTGCTTTATTCCTTTCCTTACGGCCCACTTTTCAGAGATCACCGTGGTGGATCTGCGCTATTACCACACTTCTGTCCTCGATCTGATTTCGGATGACGACAGTGTGACCGACGTGCTGATTCTCTATAACCTTGGCACGATGGATCAGGATACCGGCGTGACCGTTATTTTCTGAGATAGGCGTCATTGGAAACGGAGGTATGGTTTTTGAGGAGTAAAAAAAATAATCACGCTCTGCGTCGGGTGATCCGGCTGACCGTGGCAGCGCTGCTTGCGGTTGTCGGAGCGCTGTGTATCGTCGGGTGTAACAGTGGGAAAGGCGGCGCCCGTTCCGAAACCGACTGGGCGTATGAGATCGTTTCAGACAGCGGCATTCGTGTGACGGGGTGCCGGTCGGGCGAAGATGTGCCGGTGATTCCGGAAACCATTGACGGGGTGACTGTCACGGTCATCGGCAGCGAGGCGTTTGCGGGCGGCAAGATTTCCGGCGTAAGGCTTCCCGGTACGGTTCGGACAGTGGAAGACAGCGCTTTTGCCAACTGCGCATCCCTCAAGGAAATTGATATGTCGTCAGTGGCCGTCATTGGAAAGCAGGCTTTCAGCGGATGTACTTCACTTAAAACCGTCAAGCTGGGAGAAGAGCTGAACGAGATCGGAGCGGGTGCGTTTGAAGGCTGTGAAAAACTGACGGCGATCGTCATTCCGTCCTCTGTCAGGGTGATACCCGAACGGGCGTTTTCCGGATGTAAAAGTCTGACCGAGGCGACTTTTTCGGATGGTATTGCGGAGATCGGAGCTTACGCTTTTTCTGACTGCGCCATGCTTAGAGATCCTGTCCTTCCCGTTTCTCTTGAAAGCATAGGTGAATTTGCCTTTCTCAGCTGCCAGTCCATTGAGATCGCCGAGGTCGGAAATGTAAAATACGGACGCGGCGTATGGATGGATTGTCGGCGTCTCAAGAACGTCACTTTTGCCGGAAATACGGATGAGATCGGGGATTATCTTTTTGCGGGATGTGTCAGCCTCACCAAGATCAGCATACCGTCAGGCGTCACGTCGATCGGAGAATCATCATTTCGCTTATGCACAGGGCTCAAAAGGGCTGAAATACCAAGCACGGTATCCAACATAGGCAGGAATGCCTTTTCGGGATGTGATTCTCTGGTAATTGCCGCTCCGGAACTGTCGGCCGCGCAGCGCTATGCGGTTTCTTTCGGAATAAAATATGAGAAAGTTTCCTGAAAATAACGGTTTTTTATAACGCCGTTCTATGCAACGAAGTGATTGTCAGCCCCGTTATACGCGTATTTATGGTCCCAAAAAGCATTGCTCCGGTTCTGCCGCGTATCATAGGGAAACTTTCTGAACAGTTGAATTGAATAGTGATTTGTTTCCCCTGCGGGGCTGTGCTGTTTGGCACAGCCCCGCGTTCCTTTTATGCCACCTCTGTTTGGGTGGGCTTTTCTTTCTCTGCCGTCATCGTCTCGGGCATCTCGTCGATGAGTCCGATGTCACGGTAGTAGATCCGAATCTCCTGCGGTGCATTGCGGTCATAACGCTTTGCCCGTTCTCCGACTTCCACCCGCTGGATGAAGGTGTGCAGGATCTCGCAGGTCAGCTCTTGGATCTCCGTATATCGTCGCGCGTTCTCCAGGAAGCGGCTGACGTTTCCGGCGGAGTCCTTCAGCTTCTGAAGTTGCTCCGTTCCATTGGCCGCGCACGATGTGTTCACGGACAAAGCGGTGCATATGCCCACTTTGTCCCGAAAATCCCTCATGGGAATAGGTCATGACTGCCTCCGGCGCTTCAAAACTCTCTCCCGGCGGCAGGTCAAAGCGGAAGCCCTGCGGCTGAATGCCGCTGACAATGCGGGTCTTTCCGAAACTGCTCACTTCCACAGAGGAATAATGATTGCCGCTGTAGATCAGGTTGAAGCCGTAGACACTGCCCCAATGCTCGGTCGCGTCGGGGGAATGCACCATAAAGAAGGGATTGGCACGGCTGGAGGAACAGCCCGCGCGGGATTCGATGACGAATTTTCCGGCGGTCAGTGTGGTGGTGTTCTTGTTCATCTCACGCGCCCACGCGCCGTGGAAGGACGTGACCATCATTCCGGCGGACGGAAGGTCGATCTGCATACTCAGCAGCCGTTCAATGGTGATATGCTCCATGCTGCTGTTGTTGATAAGTCTGGCGCTGCGGGTGATGACGTCGCATTCCGGATAGACGCAGTAGTGCAGCTCCAGCGTGAGATCGCCGTCTTTGAGCGTCACGCAGAGATGTTCGGTTTTGCCGTCCTCGGAGTAGGAACAGGGGAGAGTGGCAAAGGGCGGGCGGGAGTCGCTCACGACGGCTCCGGCAAAGCGGAAATCCGAACTGCGGCAGCCGTTTTCGCGGACAACTTCGATGAAAGGTTCGCGGATATCGCCGTGACCGCCCGATGACATTTCGAGGCACATATCCTCCAGCACGGTGGTGGGATGGTCTTTGGAATAGGCGATCACATTGCCGGGTTCAAATTCGCGCTTTTCGCGGAATACGTCGCACATCTCGGCGCTGTCGGGGTCTATGAGCGAGCCGTAATATAAATGTTCCAAATGTCCCGACTCACTCACGGAGAGGACATAGCAGGATTTCTCGGTTTCCAATACGAACGCGGGACATTTTCCCTTTAATTCACGAATCATACGGTTTTCATCTCCCATTCAGGTAATAAATTCAAAATGGCTTATGGGGTATGCACCGCATTATTCTTCCTCATCGGGGAATGGGGAATGTCAGAATTCTGCCGCTGTCCTCGTCTTCCTCGGCAGCCGCAGGTGTCTCGGTTATTTCCCTTATTTCCTGTTCGATTTCTTCCGCCGTCGGTGCTTTCTCTGTATCGGAAATCTCTTCGACAGGCGTATTTTCATCCACAGGTGCTTCGTCTGCCACAGGCGTTTCTTCTGTTACAGGTGCTTCGTCTGCCACAGGCGTTTCTTCTGTTACAGGAGCCTCGTCTGCCACAGGCGTTTCTTCTGTTACAGGAGCCTCGTCTGCTACAGGTGTTTCTTCTGTCGCAGGTGCCTCGTCAGCGGCAGGTGCTTCGTCATCGGCAGGGACCTCTGCCGATGTCTTGTTCTTTTCGTCGATGGTCGCCATGACCTTCTTTTCATTGTAGAAGCTGAGAATCATCGCGCCGAGTACGCAGAAGACGACCGCGACGATGCCGACGATGGTCATGCCGAGGACGGAGGCGGTGATGTCGTTGCTGTTTGTGTTCTGTGTGGTGCCGATGATAGCGAGAGAGGTGAAGATCAGCATGGCAAGCGACTGACCGAATTTCATAGCGAATGTGCGGGCGGCGAAGAACATACCCTCGCGGTTCTCGCCTGTCTCAATGCCGTCAGCTTCGGCCACATCCGCGACGATAGACTGCGGAATGATGCCGAGAAGCGCCATCGGGAACGCCGCGATCACGCAGATTGCAATGCCGAAGAAAACGCCGGGGATAGAGCCGATGCCGAGAAGACCGGGATTTTCGGCGGTACCGAGGATGCCGATCAGCGTAGCGATCACATAGGCGAGAGCAAGACCGAGGAAACCGGTGATGACCAGCTTCTTTTTGCCGAATTTTTTAACTAAACCTGAAACAACGGGGTAGAAACAAGCGGAAAGCACGGTCATGCCGCCGAGAAAATACATAGTGAACGACTCGTCAATGTTCATGGAAACTTTGACAAAGAAGGGCAGACCGGTCTGGAAAAGGGTCAGACCCACCCAGTACATGATATCCGAGCCGACAAATGTGCGGAAGCTGCCGTTACGGAATGTCGCGCCGAGGGATTTGAGCATATTGACCTCGGAGGGCTTGGTATCGACAAATTCCTTTTCATTGAGGCAGAAAGTGGGAATCAGCATACAGATGCAGGCGATAACTGCCAGCACGATGAAGCAGATGCGATAGCTCCAGGCAAAGCCGAACGATTCGCGAAGCATACCCGCGAATACGAAGGGGGTATAGGCAAGCATGGTGCCGGCGAAGAATGTCAGCGAAATGGAGGTGGAGATGTACATACGGTCGTCCTGCGTTTTGCCGAATTCGGAGATCAGCGCGTTGTAGGGCGTGCAGTACATGGTCATAAACAGATAGAACAGCACGATGAAGACGGAAATCCAGATAATGTTGACGTTGCTGATCGACTCGACAGGCGCGCAGAACAGTAGAACCGTCACAACGGAAAGCGGAATCGCCGCGAGCTGCATGAAGGGGATGCGTCTGCCGCGCTTGTTTTTGCTTCTGTCGGACATAGAGGCGATCAGCGGATCGGTGATCGCGTCAAATACACGGGAAAGCGCGGTAATCAGACCGAGAATGGTCAGAAATCCGCCGATGACCAGACCCGGCACGATGTACTGCTGCGCGCCGCCCTCAATATCCGCCTGCGTGGGGAGATAGAAGGTGACGAACCACGCGCTGATGATGCCGCTGAGCATCGACCATCCAAGCTGTCCTACAGCGAAAATACGCATTTGTCTTTTAGTTAATCTTTTCATAATGTCCTCCTTAGAGATGGTGATTGGTTTGTTGATTGTAAGGGTTGAAAAACGGAAAAAGAAAAAAATAATAGAAGCGCGAAGCGCCAATTAGCGAAGCGTGGGAGTCCAGCCGATGACGACAAGCGTCATCTCGGACTGGTCCTCCTGGCAGGTCAAGGGCAGCGCCCTTGCGGGAGAGTGAGGGCAGAGCCCTCACAAGCGAGGCGAAGCCGAGCGGGCGGAACGAGCTGCGATGTACATCGGGGATGGGCGAATACAGGGAGTTTACCTATCCGCATTCGCCCGACTGCCTTCTTGATCGAGGCTCATTCCGCTCGTTCGGCTGCGCCTCACTCGTGGGGCTTTGCCCCACTCCCCACAAGGGCGCCGCCCTTGACCCGCTAGGGAGCCTTGCCCCCTAGGACCCCGCGCTCGCATTCGCTCGCTAGTTACGCTTCGCTTTTTTTTCTTTTTATTTTCTTAATTTCTTATTTTTCCTTCATTCCCATGGCGATCTTTACGGCATTATACGCGCCGTCGTACAACCCGATGGTCTTATTGATCTTGATGCGCTCGCACATCTGCCCAAACAGTTCGCTTTCATTGAGAAACATATCCAGCATTTGCAGCGTGTGCGGCACATCCTCGCATTCCAATGTGCCGTCGCCCATTTCCGCCGAATGAATTGCGCCCCATTTTTCATGTCCGCCGATGCGCTTGAGGAACAGCTTGGGAATCGGATAAAAGGCAAGTTCGCTCGGTTTCGTGACCAGTACGTCCGCCGAACGCATGAGAAGATTGGTGCAGTACACCGCTTCAAAAATGTTCTCGTGCCAGAAGGCGTGTACGCCCTCCACGTCGCCGTCAATGGCCGCCTGCGCAAAGGAATTGGTGTCGTTCCAGTCTCCGAAATGGGTGGTGCTGAGGTCTTTGAGTTCCTTGATGCTCTTGCAGAGCTGTTCCCAGACCTTTTTGTAGTCGCCCACATTGACATACAGCGCCGCCTTTTTCTCGCGGATGAGGGGGAGCAGGTGCTTGATGACCGCCGCGAAAAGCTCCCGCTGCGCGCCTGCGCCGCCGATGGTCAGCAGGAAGCGCATGGGCTTGCCGTCTTTCTTGCGTGCCACGCGCGCGTCACAGTCGGCTTCGAGGTTGGCGACAAATTCGTGGTCGATGTAATGTCCCGTGTAAACGAGGCTGTCCGCCGGCATGGGCTTCAGCACGTCGCTGCCCTGCATTCCGTTGAGAATGCGGTAGCCCATATAGGACTGCTGGGTCTGAATCGTGTGGATGCTGCCCTCGGCTAAATGCAGCGCCATCGGCCAGTTGTCGGGAATGGCGTTGACCACATGCTGCATACCCGCGTGAAGCGCCGCCTGCGCAGGCCAGACGTGCGTGCCGATCACGGGGATGTCTTTGGGAATGTTTTTGTAGACAGGCGCCATGAGTTCCGCGTTCTTCTGGTCGCCGGCGTTGGTGCCGTCGTGGAAGAAGTCGTTGTAGGTGTAAACGTCTTCGAGAAGGCTGCCTTTTTTGTAGCAGCGCACGCCGCCGGTCTGCCGCGTGGGGTCGAGTTCATGGGCGGCGGCATTCGTGCGGCGGTAAAACGCGTCGTCATCGGGCGATTCGTTGATGCGCACGCCCCAGAGAATCACAGAGGGATGATTGCGGTATTGCAGCACCATTTCGCGCGTGTTCTGCACGGCGATGTCCTTCCATCCGTTGCCGCCGATGTGCTGCCAGCCGGGAATTTCGGTGAAGACCAGCAGCCCCAGCTCGTCGCAGCGGTCGATGAAGTGGCGCGACTGCGGGTAATGCGAGGTGCGCACCGCGTTAAGACCCAGTTCTTTCTTTAATTAAAGATTTCCCAATTTGCAGTACTATAGTGGATCAACAAGAATGTTATTAAATGCTTGAAATTAAGACAAATTTAAGCTAAATTGGGGTTTCACAGCATTACAAGAACAGCAATTCTGAAGAGATACCTC
>CACWOA010000001.1 GCA_902762395.1 uncultured Ruminococcus sp. | reverse complement strand
GATTAACCCGGAAAACATTCGTTTTCCTATGATTTTGGCAAAATATGGCGGAAAAGATGCAAGCAAGCCGTGCGTGAAGAGATTCTAAACAGGCTCTTAAAGAGCCTTTACCGCATATCATCTATGCTTCCGCCGTGAGCGACGTGTGGAAGGACAGTCGCCCTCTGTGCCATTCGGGTGCCTGTCCTTCGGCGCAATCGTTTGCGGAACAAACCCAAAACAGCCGTGTCTTGAAGTAATCCTATCCCCAAGACACGGCTGTTTTGATATTTAGTATGAAAAATCAGATTTGCTGCGGCTTGTTCCGGCGCAGCCATTCGGCGGTGAAGTGCCAGAAGCTTTCCTGCGCGCGGCTCATCTTCTGGTCGCGTCGGTGAACGAGAAAGACGTTGCGCACAAAGGTTTTGTCCTCAAAGGGGATGGTGACTACCTGCTCGTCGGCATATTCCTCCGCGAGGAAGGTGGCGGAAATACCCACGCCGCGATTCTGGCGCGCCGCCTCGACAATGAGCGAATCGTCGCTGATTTCGAGCAGAATCTCCGGCTGCAGCCCGCCCTTGACAAAGCGCGTGATGTTGTGGGGATAGAGCGAAAAGTCGCGTCCTTTGAGAATGATGGGGTAGCCGTTGAGATCGGGGTAACGGATGATGGAATGGGAGGCGAGGGGATGACGGCGGCTGACAATGGCGCGGAAATCGTGGGAAAAGCAGAATTCCGCCTCGTAGTTGATGAGGTCAACCGGTTGGGGAAGAAAGGCAAAATCCACGCGCCCGCTGTGGAGCATATCGTAGATGGGATATTCGGGATATTCCACCAGATCGAGGTGAATGTCGGGGTAGCGGTCGTAAAAATCCGTGACAAATTTCAGCGTGAGATATTTGGGAACGCCGTAGGTGGTGGCGATATGCAGCGTAAAGACCGCGCTGAAGCTTTCTTCCAGAAATTCGCCCTTGATGCGCTCGTATTCGCTGAGGATGACATTGGCCGTGGAGTAGAGCTTGTGGGCGTAGACGGTGGGATTCAGTCCTTGGGGAGAGCGGGTGAAAAGGCTTCTGCCCAGTTCGTCCTCCAGTTTTTTAATCATCTTGCTCACGGCCTGCGGAGTGACAAACAGCTTTTCCGCCGCCTTGTGAATGCTGCCCAGCTCATAGACCCTGACAAAACAGCCCAGCAATCGTTCGTCCATGTCAGAACACACCTCTCTTTCTCTTGATAAAAAAATTATAGCACGGGCGGCGCTTTTTTTCAATAGAAAAGAAAAAAGCCGGTTCAGGCGGATAGCGAACTATCACTGCCTGAGCCGGCGTTGGAGGGTTTATGCGGTTTTACTGCGCTGTGATAACTCGAAGAGGGAATGCCGTCAGACCTGCTCCGCCTTGTTCTTGGTGTAGACCACCGCAAAGCCGATGACGGAGAGCGCCGCCAGTGCGAACGCGATCACAGTCAGTGCATTGGTTTCGCCGGTGCCGGGATTGCCGTCGCCGCCCGACTGCTTCACCGTGGAGGAAATGGCGTAAAGGCTGAATTCCCTGCTGGAGAAGGTGATACCGTCTTTGCCGCCGGTCGCGGTGATCTTGGTGTCGAGCGTTTCTCCATGGTCGTGATAGACCTTGTAGGTGTAACCGTTATAGGATTTTGCCACCGTGTCGTTGGGATATGACAGCGTAATCTTGATAAACTTGTTTGAATACACATCCTTGCCATCCTTATCGACAAGGCAGATATCATACACCATCAGATTTTTGTCGTCCGCCTTGAAGTCTTTATCGGTTTTCCGGATGGTTTCGAGGAAGGTTTTCTTGTCAGCGTCGGAGGGTTTGACCGCAGCGATGCAGACATCCTTGAGATCAATGGCAACGCCGTCTTCCAGGCAAAGGGCAGCGGTTTTGTCGATCTGCGCCGCCTTGATGATGTTCCGGCTGTCCTCGCGGATCGTGAGGTCGGTGTATTCAACCGGAATAGGTGTGCGCGCTACCGCGAAGAGTCCGAGCGTTTCGGTGTAGAAGTTCAGACCGTGGCCGGTTGCCTGGAGGGTGTCGATGGACGCCGCTGACTTATCCGCAAGCTGCTGATACACTTTGTAGGTGTATTCATCGGCATAAAGCTGGGATTCGGGGAACGCGTACCGGAAAAGGACGGAAGTGACGCCGCCTTCGGCTATCGTCAGCGTGTTTCCTTTTTCGTCCGTCAGATACACTTCATAGACCATGAGATCATTGTCAGTGGCGGCGAAATTCTTGTCTGCTTTTTTGATGGCTTCCAAAAACGCCTTTTTCTCGTTGTCCGACGGTGCCTTGACTGCTGCTCTGACATCGGCAAGCCCTACTATCTGGCTGCCGTTTTTCACGACGATTTCGTTGTCGATGCCCACGGAAAGCAGAACCTTTTCGCTGTTCTTAGCCGGACCGAAAGCGCCGATATGCTCGAAAGGATCATCGGGATCGTCGGGATCGCTGGGGTCATCGGGAGCGGGCGGCGTATAACCGGGGATATCATCGCCGTCGACGACAAGCATGAACCGGAAGGTGACATTGCCCTTGGTGACGTTGGCGAGAACCTCTTTGCCCGATCCATTATCAACGCCATAGACATCGAGATCGTCGTAAGTGATAAGATACTGACCGTTTGCCTGCGGCGTAAGGTGCTTATCCGGGGTTTCCAAATCGCCTTCTACCAACACATCGGCTCCCTCGTCAAGCGCGGGCAGCTGCAATGCCACGCCGTCGTCCGTCGCTTCATAGGCGGGCGCCTTGACAGAGACTGTCAGAGCGTCCTCGTTGGAGTAGGAAAGGGCGTAAGCGTTCGAGAGGGAAACGTCCGGGATGTCAAGGCGGTACAGATTGGTCAGACCGGACACATTGATGTTGGTAAGTCCCGCCGCGTCAGCGTAGATTCCCGTGATAAACTGTCTGTTATCGCCGAAGGAAAGATAGGTGATGGGATTGGCGGAGGAAATGGTAAAGTCACAACTGCCATTAGGGGTAATCGCAAAGGCGGTGGTTACCTCACCTATCTGTTTGGTGTTTTCGTCCAGAACATCGTCAAAATTGGTGGAGAGGCTGTCGTCGTTATTGACCACCACCACAAAGGCGCCGCTGGCTCCCTCGCTGTCGGCATGAATGGAGAGAGTATACTGACCGCCCGCCGCCGCGTTCGTTTTGAAAAGCGCAGGCTTGAACGCCGAAAAACCGACGAGAAGTGCCGCGACCATGAGCGATGCGGGCAGGAGGAAACGCCGACGCTGTCGGTTGCGGGATGTGGAATGCTTCATAGAATCAAACGTCCTTTCTTGATAGAAAATGCATAATATCTGAAATCTTCCAAGCTTCCTACACTTTTTTGCATTTGCCTGCATCAAATATTATACGCTTTCTTCTTTGTGTTGTAAATATGATTTTTTTGTTGATATTTCTTAAATATCTGTGTACATTATGTGACCTGTTTAGCCTGTGTGATTTGTGTCTTCCTCTCACACAAGCGCTGACTTTTTCGCATGGTTTTCTATTTCATATGCATCACTCCTCTTGGATGTCTATATGATAGCATATTTTTTCTGTGTTGGATTGACAAAAAGTGCGGAATAAATGCAGGCATCAAAAAAACGCGGATACCCCGGAAATCTTACCGTTTCCGAAGCATCCGCGCGGAGAGGAACCACAGAGATTATGCCAGTCTGTCCCTGATGGAATTGAGCAGACCGCCCTTGGTGATGATATTCTGGATAAAGGGCGGGAAGGGCTGTGCCTGATAGGTCTTGCCGGTGGTGAGATTGGTGATGGCGCCCGTGTCAAAATCCACCTTGACTTCGTCGCCGTCCTTGATGTCGGTCGCCGCCTCGTCACATTCGAGGATTGCCAGACCGATGTTGAGGGCGTTGCGGTAGAAGATACGCGCAAAAGTGGAGGCGATGACACAGGAAATGCCGGAAGCCTTGATGGCGATGGGGGCGTGTTCGCGGGAGGAGCCGCAGCCGAAATTCTTGCCCGCGACCATGATTTCGCCCTCCTTGACCTTATTTACGAAATCCGCGTCGATATCCTCCATGCAGTGAGCCGCCAGCTCCGCGTGGGAGGATGTATTCAGATAGCGGGCGGGAATGATGACGTCGGTATCGACGTTGTCGCCGTACTTGTGTACTTTACCTTGTGCCTGCATATGGTTTCAGGTCTCCTTTCAAAGCGAGCGAAAGCGAGCGCGTATATATTGTAAGCGCGCAGCGCTTCCGACACTATTCTCTATTATCTATTATTTATTCTCTATTATTTTAGCGCAGCGCTCCTGGGTCGGTGATGTAGCCGGTGACGGCGCTGGCAGCGGCAACGGCGGGGCTGGCAAGGTAGATTTCGCTGGTGATGTGACCCATTCTGCCGATGAAGTTGCGGTTGGTGGTGCTGACGGCTTTCTCATGTTCCGCGAGAATGCCCATATGACCGCCGAGGCAGGGACCGCAGGTGGGCGTGGAGACGACAGCGCCCGCTTCCACAAAGATCTCGAGCAGACCTTCGCGCAGCGCCTGCAGATAGATGGTCTGGGTGCCGGGGAAGACAATGCAGCGCACATTTTTGGCGACCTTGCGCCCTTTGAGAATGGCGGCGGCAGCACGGAGGTCTTCGAGGCGGCCGTTGGTGCAGCTGCCGATGACGCTCTGGTCGATTTTGACCTCCTGCGCGCCGATTTCGTCCACGGTTCTGGTGTTTTCGGGCAGGTGGGGGAAGGCGACGGTGGGACGGAGGGCGGAAAGGTCGATGGTGTAGGTTTCGTCATAGACCGCGTCCTCGTCGGCGGTGTAGACCACGGGGGTACGCTGGAATCGATCCTTGCAGTATTCCTCGGTAATCTCGTCCACGGGGAAGATACCGTTTTTCGCGCCCGCTTCAATCGCCATGTTGGCGATGCAGAGACGGGAATCCATCGAGAGGTGCTTTACGCCGTCGCCGGTGAATTCCATGGATTTATAGCGTGCGCCGTCCACGCCGATCATGCCGATAATGTGAAGAATTACGTCCTTGCCCGTGACCCATCCCTGCGGCTCACCCGTGAGGACAAATTTTATCGCGGCCGGTACCTTGAACCAGGTCTTGCCGGTGGCCATGCCCGCCGCCATATCGGTGGAGCCGACGCCTGTGCTGAACGCGCCGAGCGCGCCGTAGGTGCAGGTGTGGCTGTCCGCGCCGATCACGCAGTCGCCGGGACCGACCAGACCCTGTTCGGGCAGGAGGGCGTGTTCGATGCCCATTTGCCCCACGTCGAAGTAGTTGAGCACGTCGTACTTCTGTGCGAAGGTGCGCACTTTCTTGACCTGCTGCGCTGCCTTGATGTCCTTGTTGGGAGTGAAATGATCCATTACAAGGGCAATTCTTTCTCTGTCAAAGATTTTGTCCACGCCCGCCTTTTCCAGCTCGTTGATGGCGACGGGGGAGGTGATGTCGTTGCCCAGTACCAGATCGAGCTTTGCTTCGATGAGCTGCCCTGCGACAACGCTGTCCAGTCCCGCGTGAGCGGCGAGGATTTTTTGCGTCATAGTCATACCCATGATGAGTATTCCTCCTTGTCAATAGTTGTTTCCTATCATTATAACATACGGATTTGATTTTGTAAATCATCCGCGTGAGAAAAAGTTGACAACAAACGCATTTCATACTATAATATGAAAAAACATATGCAGACTGCCTGTGATAGAAAAGATTCACGACCGCCTGTGATGAATCTGCAAAGAAGAAGGATAATGAAATGAAAAAGAATGGTTCCAAGACAGCGGCGCTTGCCCTTGCCTTATGGATGGCAGCGGCGGCGGTTTGCGCAGCGCCGACCGTTGTGTATGCTTCCGGAGAAGGGGCTGTTTCCGCGGCGGAAGCGGCGGCGCAGGAGGCTGTCGAAATCAGCGATGCGCGGGGGCTGCTTGCCATAGCGGACGCGCCGGAGGGCGCGTACCGCCTGACGGCGGATATTGACCTGGGCGGGATTGACTGGCAGCCGCTCGTCTTTAAAGGCACCCTTGACGGGGCAGGGCATACGCTCTATAATCTGCGCGTCACCAAGGCGGGAACCCAGACGGGAACCACCAAAGACGGTAATCTGAAAGTGTATAAAACGGAATTTGCCGGGCTTTTTTCGGCGGTGGAGAAAGCCTCCGTCAAGAATCTGAACATTGTCGGCGCGGAGATTTCCATGGAAAGCGATACCCATTGCTTTGCGGCGATTTTGACGGGAAGCACGGATGACAGCACCTTCACCAATTGCAGCGTGCAGGGCAGGGTGCATATGATCAATCACGGCATCAACGCGGGCGTGGCAGGTCTGGCGGGCTATGGCTGGGGCGTTTTTGACAAGTGCAGCGCCGATGTGGAGCTGGTTTTTGAAGATCGCTACCGCAACGGACACTGTGAACAGTTCATGGGAGGCGTGCTGTCCTGCGGCATGGCGACCATCCGCGATTGCAGCGTGACGATTGACGGCTATGACTCCTGTCACGGCTATGTCCACAACGGCGGCGTGGTGGGTATGTTTTATCACTGCGGTCTGAAATATTCCCACAAGGATGTCACAGGCAATCGCGTGCAGGGGCAGATTCACTTTTTTGAACACAATAAGGACCGCAGAGCGTATTGCACCGGCATTATCGGAGAAAGACTGTCCGGCTGCCGCACTTACACCGACAACAAGGCGAAATTCAAGCGCGACGAGACTTTCAATTATACCAAGGTGCTGCTGCCCGAAACGTGCGAAGCGCCGCGCTACACCGAAACGGTCACGCCTTCCGGCTGCGCCGACTGGGGGTACACGGTGCATACCTGCGAGGGATGCGGCTATCACTGGACGGACAGCTACACCCCGCCGCAGCATACGCCCGGCGCGTGGGAAGCGACCGACCGCGTGAGCGAAACGGGGGGCAGCATCGAGCAGCGCGTTTGCACCGTATGCGGCGAAGTGACGGAGGAACGGGTGACGTCCGACGGCGTGAGCGCGTCTGACGCGGTGAGTCCGTCCGACGCCAAGGGGCTTTTCGGCTGGAATAAAAAAACGGCTGCCATAGGCGGCAGTTCGGCTTTATTGCTGGCGGCGGCAGCGGGGGTCATTCTGCTTTTCCGTAAGAAGAAAAACCGGCGCTGACCCGATGTATTTTTTCCGTTTTTTCATTTTTTCCAAAAAAACTTCGGTTTCTTTTAAGTTTATTTAAGCCGGGGCGCATAGAATAGAAGCATCAAAGGAAAACAAACGCCTGCGAGGCGGACGCTTTCCGGTTATTTCCTTTAAGAAAAGGGTGTATCTGCTTATGCTTCGATTTTTGCAAAAGCCTTTCGCCTACGCGGCTGTGTTTTCGGTCACGCTGGCTTCGGTCAACACATTTGTGCTGCTGAAAACCTATGTCATCCCCACGGTGCAGGGGTATGTCACGGAAGTGTCGGATGATTCTTCCGGCTCATCCGGTCACTCCGGCTATTCGGGAACGACAGCCGTGACAAAGGGCGATCCCGTGGTCACGGACAATTCCTACACGGACGAGAATATCCAGATAACCCTTATCACCGTGCGCTATGCCGACACGGATGTGTATGTGGCGGATATCACGCTCTCCTCCGCCGAATATCTCAAAACGGCGCTCGCCAGCAATACCTTCGGCACCAATGTGACGCAGAAGACCTCCGAAATGGCGGCGGCACACAACGCGATTTTAGCGGTCAACGGCGATTACTACGGCGCGAGCCGTCAGGGTTACGTCATCAAAAACGGCGTGATTTACCGCGATACCGCCCGCAAGGATACGTCCTATGACGATCTGGTGATCTACAGCGACGGTTCCTTCGGCATCGTCAACGAGAGTGAGGTCACGGCGCAGCAGCTTCTCGACAGCGGCGTGGTCAATCTGTTTGCCTTTGGACCGGCGCTGGTGCAGAACGGACAGATTGCCGTTTCACAGAATCAGGAGGTCGGCAGGGCGATGGCGAACAATCCCCGCACGGCAATCGGCATCATAGACGATCTGCATTATATCATTGTGGTGTCCGACGGCAGAACCAACCAGAGCGAGGGGCTTTCGCTCTATCAGCTCGCGCAGGTCATGCAGCAGTACGGCTGTGTCACGGCGTACAATCTGGACGGCGGCGGTTCGTCCACGATGGTTTTCAACGGCGAAGTGGTCAACAATCCCACCACAAACGGCAACAGAATTTCGGAAAGGACAGTGAGCGACATTGTATACATCGGGTATTAATCAAATGAACGCGGTTCCCCGGCAGCGTCCGGCGACCACCGGACAGTGGGCGGCGCAGAGAACGGCACAGCGGACGGGGCGGACATTCCATCGGTGGTGCGCCAAAATCACAGGCGTTTACGCGGGTATCGCGGTCTTCTGCGTGGTGTTCTGCCTGATTTATGAACAGTTCAGCTTCGGCGAACATTCTGACGCAATGCGGCGGATGTTTCTGGTTCCCCTGATAGGCGGCGTGCTTCCTTTCGCGCTGCTGGCGACTTCCGATCTACTGAGCGGCTTGTCCCGCGTGGCCTTTAACCTGTGGAATTCCGGCATAGCGGTGCTGGTCAGCGGATGTCTTATCACGGGCATCATTGAAATTTCCGGCAGAGTGTCGGACTACAGCCTGTATTATTGGATAGCGGGCGGCGTATTTCTTGTCGCGGCGGTTGTCGCGCAGTTCTTTCCCTCTCTTTTTTTTCATGACTATCCCTCTTTTTCATATTCATTTAATCCTCTCTTTCGGAAAAGGCTCACTGCGCCAATGCGCTGTGGGCTTTTTCTGTGTGTGTCCCCAACGGTTCCCATTCACAGAGCGACAGGCGCTTGATTTGTGTGGGAATATCCCGAAATGATACAAAAATCAACTTGCAAACGGTCATAAGGCATGGTATAATGACAAAGAAGAGTCCGAAACACGAAAACACGAGAAAACGAGGTGAACCCTTGTGGCGACCAATTTTGGATTTATGCCTGTTTTGGAGGGCAAGCGGTATTTTATCAGCTACAAAAGCGAGGATGCCGAACGGGTAGGCGCTATCACCCGCAGGCTCAACGAAATGGGTGTGCCGATGTGGTACGATTACGGCATCGAAAAGGGCGAACTGTGGGAAAAAGAAATCAACCGGAACATCAAAGCCAGTGAAGCGGTTATTATCTTTGCCACCAAAGCCCTGTTTGCGGCGAATGATACATGGGTGCGCATTGAATTTGATGTGGCGAAAATGTACGGCAAAAAACGCTATGTGGTGTGGCTGGATGCTCTGGATCCCTATGAACACCCGGAGGACGTTCATGACGACCTGAAAATCTGGTACTGGAACGTGGCGCGTCTGCAAGGCATCAAGGTGGCGGGATGTTCGGTTGACCGCATCACGCAGACAATGGTAACGGAATTTCACCTGATACAGGGAATGCCGCCCCAGCCGCCGTCGCCGACCTTTCAGCCCACCGAGGCAAAAGCCGAACCTAAACCGGAACCCAAACCGAAGCCGGAACCTAAATCGGAACCAGAACCGAAGCCGGAACTCAAGCCGAAGCCGGAACCAAAACCAAAGCCGGAACCCGTTCCCGTGCCGCAATCGGTCGGGCAGACCGCTTCGACGGTGTCATCTCAGCCGACTCAGGTAGCCAATGCTGCGCCAAAACCACAAAAGTCTGCCGCTGCATCTGTTTATCCCGCATTGCCTGTTTATAACTACAGTAACCCCATACAAGCGCCCAATAAACCCGCCGCGACAAAATCGGTCAAATTCAAACATACGCCGTTGATCGTCACGGTCGCTTTGGTGCTGGTCGTGGCAATTGTGGGCGGTATATGGGCGGTAGGCAATGCAATAAGTGTTAAACCACTCTCCGAGCTTGACAGTGTTTCCGTCGGCGATCATTTCACATTCGGCAATTATAAGCAGGGGACAGACGGCGAGATACAGCCGATAGGATGGCGTGTGCTTGCCGTGAAGAATGGCAAGGCGCTTGTCATTTCGGAGAAGCTGCTGGATTATGTGCCATATAATGAAGAAGGAGTATTAGTTACATGGGAAACCTGCACGCTGCGCCAGTGGATGAACAACGATTTTCTGAACGAAGCGTTCAGCACGAGCGAACAGGCAAAAATAGCGACCGTTACCAATCAGAATCCTGATAATCCCGAATACGGAACAAGCGGAGGAAACGCCACGCAGGACAAAATCTTTGCGCTCAGCATAGAGGAAGCGAAAACATATTTCTCGTCCTATTCCGACGGAAAAGCCTATACAACCGATTACGCTCATGCAAAAGGTCGCGATTTCAGGGATCGCTCTGGCTGGTGGTGGCTTCGCTCGCCCGGCCTCAGTGGTAGTGACGCCGCGGACGTGGATACGGGTGGCTACGTCGATCAGGACGGCGACAGTGTCGATGACAACTTCTGCGCTGTTCGCCCGGCTTTCTGGCTGAATCTGTGACCTGTTATCGTCAAATCTTTTAATCATCTAATCATGGCGCGATAGCGCCTAATCCAATGCGCCGCAGGCGCATCTATCATCCCTTCCGCCGCGAAGCGGCGCGAAAATTTTCAGACAATCCCGGATAGCCCCATTCCCGACGGCGTGGCATCTCCGGGATTGTGTTTTTTTCTTGCTTTCCCCCTCCTTTCCGGCTTTGCGGCGTTTGCGGACATTTCGGTGAACTTGCGAAGGTAAGTATTGACAACAAGGGGCAAAAACTGCTATAATATACTTTACAGAACTATGTGGTTTTCCGCATAGAACATCCGAAGAAAGGACGAATGGCATGATAAAAAGCATGACGGGCTGTGGTCACGCGCAGAAGACGATTCACGGCAGGGATATCACGGTGGAAATCAGGTCGGTCAATCACAAGTTTTTCGACTTTTCCGTCAAAACCCCTCGCGGCTGTTCGTTTGTGGAGGAAGCGGTGCGCGGTTTTGTCAAAGAGCGGGTGGCGCGGGGCAAAATCGACGTGTATGTGACGATTCTCAATGCGGGAGATACGCCCGCGCAGGTGGAGCTGAATGAATCGCTCGCGGCAGGGTATGTCAAAGCCTTGCGGGAACTGGGCGAGAAATTCGGGCTGATCGACGATATTTCGGTGAGTACGGTAGCGCGATATACCGATATTTTCACGGTGAAAAAGCCGGAGCAGGACGAGGACGAAGTGCGCGCCGACGTGCTGACCGTGCTGGAAGAAGCCGTGGCAGGCTTTCTGACCATGCGGGAGACCGAGGGGCAGAAGCTGCGGGAGGATATTCTTGGACGGGTGGACACGATCTTGCAATTGGTGGAGCAGATCGAGCGGCTCTCCCCGCAGACCTTGGAAGCCTATAAGGAACGGCTGCGGGCGAAAATCGAGGAACTCAAAGGCGACGCCGCCATCGACGAGCAGCGTCTGCTGACCGAAATCGCTATCTTTGCCGACAAAATCGCGGTGGATGAGGAAACCGTCCGCCTGAGAAGCCATATCGGGCAGGTGAGACAAATGCTCGATTCCGGCGAGGCGGTGGGCAGAAAGCTCGACTTCATCGTGCAGGAGATGAACCGCGAGGCGAACACCATCGGCTCCAAAGCGCAGAATTCCGAAATCGCGCATACCGTGGTGGCGGTCAAGGCGGAAATCGAAAAGATTCGCGAACAGGTGCAGAATATCGAATGATATGAATTAAGACGAATAAATCGGAGGAGCGCCGCATGAAATTAATCAATGTGGGTTACGGCAACATGGTGGCCGTCAGCCATATCATAGCGATTGTGAGTCCCGATTCCGCGCCCATCAAGCGCATGGTGCAGGACGCGAAGGAGCGGGGCAACGCCATCGACGCCACCTTCGGGCGGCGCACCAAAGCGGTCATCGTGACCGACAGCGACCACATCATTCTCTCGGCCATCCAGCCGCGGCACATTGCCAGCCGGTTGGAAAACCGCGGGGACGGCGCTGTCGCGGGCGACGCACCCTATGAAAGTGAGGAGAAGGATGAAAATGAACAACAGTAAAGGTCTGATCGTCATCGTTTCGGGACCTTCCGCGTCCGGCAAAGGCACCGTCGTCAGCCGCGCGCTGGAAAAGGCGGACGAAGCAAGAGTGGATGTGCAGCTTTCGGTCTCCATGACCACGCGGGACATCGGTAAGAACGAAGTGGACGGGGAAACTTACTATTTTGTGAGCCGCGAGGATTTTGAAAAGAATATTGCGGACAACAATCTGGTGGAGTACAACAACTACGCCGGGGAGTATTACGGTACCCCCAAGGATAAGCTCGAGGGCTGGCTGTCGCAGGGCAGCAGCGTCATTCTCGAAATCGACGTCAACGGCGCGAAGCAGGTATTGGAGCAGTACCCCGAAGCCGTGACGGTCTACATCCTGCCGCCGTCTTTTCAGGAACTGGAATACCGCCTGAGAAGCCGCGGACGCGACAGCGAGGAAAAGATTCAATACCGCCTGGCCAAGGGCAAAAACGAGATTCCCGAGGCGCGCTGGTACGACTACATTCTGGTCAACGAGATTATCGAGGAATCGGCGGACGATCTTCTCAGCATTATCAAAGCGGAGAAGAACAGCCGTCTGCGTGTGGAATATAAAATCGACGAGGTGCTTGCTACTTATGGAAAAGAAGAACAGAACGATTGACGACGTATTTGAGATGTCCGACAGCCGCTATTCGCTGGTCAACGCTATCAGCCGCAAGGCGAGAGAGATTGCCGACGAAGCCGAATCCAATCACGACGTGCTTTACCGCAAACCGGTGAATATGGTTATTGACCGTCTGCTGGACGGCAGAGCCGTGATCGAGCACATTGAGGAACCGGAGGAAGACGATCTGTTTGCCGACGACCCGGACGACGCGGACGTGTCGGACGCGGCGGAAGCGCGTGTCTCACAGCCGGAAGCGTTTCCCTTTGCCTCTTTCGGAAACGAGGAGTAATAAACAGCCGATATGAAGGATGTCGAAGGCGTCAGCCGGGAGGAATCCGCCATTCCATACGCAAAGGTCGCGGTGGAGAATACCGCCTACAGCTTTGACCGGTTGTTTGATTATGCCGTTCCCGCGGAATATGCCGCTCTCGCCGTGCCGGGCTGCCGTGTGCTGATACCCTTCGGACGCGGCAGCCGGACGCGGCAGGGTGTGATTTTCTCCCTGTGCGACAGGGCGGATTACGAAAAGATCAAGCCGATTGCGGCTGTGACCGACGAATCGCCTGTGCTGTCGGAGGAAATGCTGCGCATGGCGGAGTGGTTCCACGACAATTACTACTGCACTTATTTTGAGGCGGCCAAGGTCATGCTGCCCAGCGGCATCAATGTGCGGGTGGTGACTACCTATAAGGCGTCGCCGCAGCTCACAGCGGAGGCCATCGAGGGGCGGGAGGATATCACGCCGCAGCAACGGAAGATTTTAGAGATGTTTCTCGACCATCCCGGACTGGTGCTGGAGAAAGCCCACATCACCGAGATGCTCAATCTTCCCGCCAACTCCGCCATTCCCGACAAGATCGCGGAAAAGGGGTGGCTGGTGCGTCTGGATGACGCGGTGCGCAAAATCAAAAATGCCAATATCAAAATGGCGGTGCTGTCCGACGACTTTGAACGGCTGGAGGGCGTGAAGCTGACCTCAAAACAGCGGGAGATCGTGAGCCTTCTCCGGGACGGCGGCGCTGCCTCTGTCAAGGAACTGTGCTACTTTACGGGATTGTCGCAGGCGGTGGTGGATACCCTCGCCAAAAAGGGCGTGATTCGCTACTATGAGGAGGAAGTCTACCGCAATCCTTACGCCGACGCGGCGCCCGCGACTGACAACCGCGTGGTGCTGTCGCCGCAGCAGCAGTCCGCCTTTGAAAATTTATACCGGCTCTACCGTCAGGAAGCGTTTCATGTTTCGCTGCTGTTCGGCGTGACGGGCAGCGGCAAGACCTCCGTATTTCTGCGGCTGATCGACGAAGTGCTGGGCGACGGCAAGGGCGTGATCGTCATGGTGCCGGAAATTGCCCTGACTTCGCAGACTTTGGCGAAATTTCACAAGCGTTACGGCAGCAAGGTCGCGGTCTTTCACAGCGGACTGTCGCTGGCGCAGCGCATGGACGAGTGGAAACGCGTGCGGGACGGTCAGGCGCAGATCGCCCTCGGCACCCGTTCGGCGGTCTTTGCCCCTTTTACCGAACTGGGGCTGGTCATCATCGACGAGGAGCAGGAATACACCTATAAATCCGAAAATACCCCCCGTTATCATGCCCGTGACGCGGCGCGGTTCCGCTGCGCCTATCACAAGGGGCTGCTGGTGCTGGCCTCCGCCACGCCCTCCATCGAAACCTATTACCGCGCCGCCGACGCGGGACAGTACGATTACCAGGTGCTCACCAAGCGATACGGCAGCGCGATTCTGCCCGATGTGGAAAAGATTGACATTTCGCGCATGGACGTGAGCGAGGGCATTATCAGTCCCCGCCTGTATCAGGCATTGCGGGACAATATGGAAAACGGCAGGCAGTCGATCCTTCTCAACAACCGCAGGGGGTTCAATACCTTTGTCTCCTGCCGCGCCTGCAATCAGGTGATTACCTGCCCGAATTGCAGCGTTTCCATGACCTATCACCACGACAACCGGCGGCTGATGTGCCACTACTGCGGACATTCCGCCGCCGTTCCTAAAGTCTGCCCCTCCTGCGGTCAGCCGCACCTGCGATTTGCGGGACACGGCACCCAGAAGGCGGAGGAAGAACTGGCGCGGCTTTTCCCGGAAGCCCGTATCCTGCGCATGGACGCGGACGCGATGACGCGGCGCTCGTCCTATGACAGGAAATTGGGCGACTTCGGCGCGGGACAGTACGACATCATGATCGGCACCCAGATGGTCGCTAAGGGGCTGAATTTCGAGCGCGTCACGCTGGTGGGTGTACTTCTTGCCGACCAGACCCTTTACAGCGACGATTTCCGCAGTTATGAGCGCGCCTTTTCCCTTCTCACGCAGGTGGTGGGACGCGCCGGACGCGGCAGCAGCAAGGGGCGCGCCATCATTCAGACCATGACGCCTGACAATCCCGTCATCGACATGGCGGCACAGCAGGACTACAAACAATTCTACCAAAACGAGATCATTCTCCGCAAGGCGATGCTCTATCCGCCCTTTGCCGATATCTGCATGGTGGGGTTTGTGGGCGATAGCGACGACAAAACGGCGGACGCGGCGGCGGCGTTTTTGGAGCTGCTCAAACAACACACGGGCGAGACGTTTGCCGATCTGCCCGTCAAGGCGCTCGGTCCTTCTCCGGCGGCGGTCAAAAAGGTCAGCGGCAGATACCGTTACAAGCTCATTCTCAAGTGCCGCAACAACGCACGGTTCCGTCAGATGATGCACCTGCTGCTCTGTGAGTTCGGCGGATTGCCCGCTTATAAGGACATCATCTGTTACGCTGACCTCAACCCTTTATCAGTGTGAAATGTGAAGTGTGAAATTACGAAGCGTTTTTTTGCCCGGAACGCTGAATATATAGAATCTATATTGAAAGGACTGATTTACCGTGGCACTCAGACAAATCGTCAAGGAGGGCGACAGCGTTCTGCGCAAGAAATGCCGCCCTGTGACCGAATATAATCAAAAGCTGTGGACGCTGCTGGATGATATGAAAGAGACGCTGGCGGACGCGAAGGGCGTCGGACTGGCTGCGCCGCAGGTGGGCATTCTCCGCCGCATTATTATCATCGACATGGGCGACGGTCCCATCGAAATGATTAACCCCGAAATCATCGAACGCCGGGGCGAGCGGGAATGCATGGAGGGCTGTCTTTCCATCCCCGGTCAGTGGGGCATTCTCAAACGTCCCGAATACGTCAAAATGCGCTATCGCGACCGTTACGGCGATCTGTACGAGATCGAGGGGGAGGAACTCTTTGCCTCCTGCGCCTGCCACGAAACCGACCATCTTGACGGCACCCTCTATATCGACAAGGTCATCCGCATGGTGGATCCCTCCGAGCTGGAGGAGCAGGAAGAAGAAAACGGAGACGAACAGGAAGCATAATTTTGCCGTTTTCGGTCAAGACAGTAAAGAAAGGTATTCTTTTCAAAGGAAGAAGGTGCATTCCAATGAGATTGATATTTATGGGAACCCCGGAATTTTCCGCGCCCGCGATTGATGCGCTGCTGGAGGCAGGGCATGAAATCGCGGCGGTGTTTTCGCAGCCCGACAAGCCAAAGGGCAGAGGCTACAACCTGACCCCGCCTCCCGTCAAGGTCAAGGCGCTGGAGCACGGCATTCCCGTCTATCAGCCGACCACGATGAAGGACGGCGAGGCGCTGCGAATCTTCAGGGACATTTCGCCCGATGTGGCGGTAGTGATCGCTTACGGCAGGATTCTGCCCAAAGAAATCCTTGAAGCGCCGAAGTACGGCTGCATCAATGTCCACGCGTCGCTGCTGCCGAAATACCGCGGCGCGGCGCCGATTCAGTGGAGCGTCATTGACGGTCAGCCCAAGACAGGCGTGACCACCATGCAGATGGACGTGGGGCTTGACACGGGCGATATGCTCATGAAGTGCGAGACGGCAATTGACCCGGACGAAACGGCGGGCGAGCTGCACGACCGGCTCTCCCTGATGGGCGCAAAGCTCATTGTCGATACGCTCGCCGCGCTCGAACAGGGCGCGCTTACGCCCCAAAAGCAGGACGACAGCGAGAGCTGCTACGCCAAAATGCTCACCAAGGAACTGTGCGCGGTGGATTGGCACAAAAGCGCGAAGGAAATTCACGATCAGATTCGGGGACTTTCTCCGTGGCCGGTGGCCACCGCTGTGCTGGAGGGCAAGAAGCTGAAACTTCACCGCTCCGCCATAGCGGCGCAGGGCAGCGAGACGGCGGCGTGCGGCGAAATCATCTCGCTCGACCCGCTTACCGTGCAGTGCGGGGAAGGGGCGGTGGCGCTTCTCGAAATTCAGGCGGAAGGGAAAAAGCGCATGAACGCGCAGGATTATCTCAGAGGACACCCCATCGAAACAGGTACGATTTTGCAATAGAAAGGACGGATAAAATATGTTGGAAGTATTGACACTTTTCGCGCAGGGCGCGCAGCGCTACAGCGAAACCAACAACGCGATGATCGGCGGCGGCTATTACGGATTCGGCATTGACTACTATTATATTCTGCTGGTCATTCCCGCCATGATTATCGCCCTCATCGCGCAGGCGAGAGTCAAGTCGGCGTATAACAAATACTCCAAAATTCCCAATTCACGCGGTTTGACAGGCGCTCAGGCGGCGCGCATGATTCTCGACAGCCACGGACTCAATTATGTGCCGATCACCATGGTGCAGGGACAGCTCACCGATAATTTCAATCCCACCACCAACACGGTCAATCTTTCGCCCGATGTGTACAGCGGCACCTCCATTGCCTCCATCGGCATTGCGGCGCATGAGGTGGGACACGCCATCCAGCACGCGGAGCATTATTTCCCCAACAAGGTGCGTTCCGCGATTATTCCCATAACCAATTTCGGTTCCAGCATTTCCATGTTCCTCATTCTGATCGGTCTGGTGCTGAGCCAGATGCTCTGGCTTGCCTATCTCGGCGTGATTCTCTACTCCACCGTGACCATCTTCCAGCTCGTCACGCTGCCGGTGGAATTCAACGCCAGCGCCCGCGCCATGAATCAGATCCGCTCGCTCGGCATCGCCAGCGATGAGGACGCCAAGGGCGTGCGCAAGGTGCTGACCGCAGCCGCTATGACCTATGTGGCGGCGCTGATTACCTCTCTTGCCAGCCTGCTGCGTATTTTCCTCATCGTGAGCGGCGGCAGAAGCAGAAGAAGATGACCATGACAGAACGTCCGAACCGGAAGCAGCCTGCCCCTGTTTCCCCCCATCCGCGCATGACAGCCTACAAGGTGCTCATGCGCGTGGAGGGCGAGGGCGGCTATTCCCAGATCGCCCTGAACGCGGCTTTGAGCGGCGCTAAGCTCGAGCCGCGTGACAAGGCGTTTGTCACCAGGCTGGTCTACGGCGTACTCGAAAACGTCGGTTTCCTTGACCATGTTATAAGCAGCTATACCAAAGGGAGCGCGCGGCTGGAACCGGAAGTCCGCTGCCTGCTGCGCATGGCTGTTTATCAGATGGCCTTTCTCGACACGCCCGACGCGGCGGCGGTCAACGAGAGTGTCAGGCTGGCGAAGCAATTGAAGCTGTTCCGCGCCACGGGCTTCATCAACGGAGTGCTGCGCCACTTTATCCGCGACGGCAAGCAGGTCAGTCTGCCCGACAGGCAAAAAGACCCGCTGCTCTATTTCTGCGTGCGGTATTCCTGCCCCGTGTGGCTGGCGGAATTGTGGAGCAAGGCATACGGCGATGACATTTGTGAGAAGATTCTCCCGACTCTCGCGGAACGCCCGCCCCTCTTTGCGCGGGTGAATACCGTCAGAACCACATCCGACGCGCTGCAAGCGTCTTTTGCGGACAGCGGCGTGAAGGCGACTGCTTCGTGCATTCTGCCCGACTGCCTGCTGCTGGAAAGCACCGGCGCGGTGAGGGAATTGCCGCCCTATGCGCGGGGGGAATTCCATGTGCAGGACGGTTCGTCGCAGCTCTGCTGTCTGCTTGCTTCCCCCAAAAGCGGCGACGTGGTTTACGACGTTTGCGCCGCGCCCGGCGGCAAGTCATTCACGCTGGCGGAGCTGATGGAGGACAGGGGGCAGGTGATTGCCTGCGACCTGCATCCCCATCGCGTCAGGCTGATTGCGGACGGCGCGACCCGTTTGGGACTGCACTGCATCAAGGCGCAGGTGCGGGACGCGCTGGCGGAAGACGGTGAAACAGACTGCGCCGATCTGGTGCTGTGCGACGTTCCCTGTTCGGGGCTGGGCATCATCCGCCGCAAGCCTGACATCAAGCAGAAAGCGCCGGAGGAAATCGGGCAGCTCCCCGCGCTGCAATCCGCGATTCTGGAGAATGCCGCAAAGCTGGTCAAGCCCGGCGGTCGGCTGATTTACTCCACCTGCACGCTGCATCCCGCCGAAAACGGGGATGTGATAGGGGCATTTTTACAGACGCACCCCGCGTTTGAACCCTGCCCGCTGACGCTGCCGGAGGGGATTGAACGGGTCATAGACGAACCCGACTATATGCTCACGGTGTTCCCCTTTATAGCGGATACCGACGGATTCTTTATTTCCGCCGTGAGAAGAAAAACATAAAAGACAGATAAAAAGGAGCTGAACGCATCTGGAAAGCAGAACCGACATCAAATCCATGACCAAGCCTGAAATGGTCGAGAGCTTCCGCGGGCTGGGACTGCCGAAATTCCGCGCCGATCAGGTGTATGGCTGGCTCCAGGCAAAAGGCGCGGAATCTTTTGACGAAATGACCAATATTTCCAAGGATTTGCGCAGCACATTGTTACAAAATTATTACATCTACGGCGTAACCATTGAAAAAAAGCTGGTTTCGGCGTATGATGGTACCATAAAATACCTGTTTCGCCTGCATGACGGAGAATACATCGAGAGCGTTGTCATGCAGTATCACCACGGCTACACCATCTGTATTTCCACGCAGGCGGGCTGCCGTATGGGGTGTAAATTCTGCGCCACGGGCATGGGGGGACTTGCCAGAAACCTGCACCCCTCCGAAATGCTGTCACAGATTACCACGGCGCAGCGGGACAACGACATCCGCATATCCAACATCGTTCTTATGGGAATGGGCGAACCGCTCGATAATTTTGACAACGTCATGCGCTTTCTGGAGCTGGTTTCCGATCCGGACGGCGTGGGCATCGGTATGCGGCACATTTCGCTTTCCACCTGCGGCGTGGTGGATAAAATCAACCGTCTCATCGAGATGAAGCCGCAGTTTACGCTGTCGATTTCACTGCACGCGCCCAACGATGAACTGCGCGGCGAGATGATGCCCATCAACAACAAATGGAAGGTCGATGAGCTGCTCGAAGCCTGCCGCCGATACGCGGAGGCCACCCACCGACGCATCTCATTTGAATATTCGCTTATCAAGGGGAAAAACGACACGGACGCCTGCGCCCGTGAACTGGCGCAGAAACTAAAGGGTATGCTCTGTCATGTCAACCTCATTCCGGTCAATACGGTAAAGGGAAATTCCTATGAGCGTTCATCCCCCAAGCAGATACAACAGTTTATCAAGATACTCGAGGCGCGGGGCATTACCGCCACTGTCCGCAGAACCTTGGGCGCGGACATCAACGCGTCCTGCGGTCAGCTGCGCCGCAAGCAAAAGGAGGAATCCGATGGAAATATTCAGTAAAACGGATACCGGCATGGTCAGAAGCTCCAACCAGGACGCGGCGCTTCACGGCACATTTGCCGACGGCAACGTCTGGGCCATCGTGTGCGACGGCATGGGCGGCGCCAACGGCGGCAACGTGGCGAGCGGCACGGCGGTGCAGGAGATTGCCGAGAGAATTGCCGCCAACTACGAGAGCGGCATGACGGGCAACGAATTGCGCGAATTGCTGGGGCGTGCCATCAACGCCGCCAATATCAAGGTATATATTCAGGCGCAGGAGGATTTGTCTCTGCGCGGCATGGGCACCACCGTGGTGGCGGTCATTGTCTGCGGCCGGACGGCGTACATTGCTCATGCGGGAGACAGCCGCGCCTATCTGTACGCGCGCGGCGATCTGCGGCAGCTCACCACCGATCATTCCGTGGTGCAGGTGATGGTGGACCGCGGCGAGCTGACCGAAGCGGAGGCACGGGTACATCCCCGCAAAAATCTGATCACCCGTGCGCTGGGCGTCAAGCCGAGGCTGGATATTGATTATTGTGAGTGCCCCGTCACAGACGGCGACATTATCCTGCTTTGCAGCGACGGTTTGTCCAATTACGCGGACGAACGGGAAATGTATAAGATACTCTATTCATACAGCGGCCAGGAAGCGGTTGACAAGCTGGTGGACAAAGCAAATGCCAACGGCGGCGGCGACAATGTGACGGCGGTTGCCGTTTACTGCTGAAAGCGATAAGGAGTGAAAACAAGAATGGATAAATATATCGGAAAAGTCCTGGACGGAAGATACGAAATTCTTGAAGAAGTCGGCAACGGCGGCATGGCCGTGGTCTATAAGGCGAAGGATTTTGACACCGGCGCGATTGTGGCGGTCAAGATTCTGCGGGAAGAATATCTGGACAACGAGGAATTCTGCCGTCGGTTCCGCAATGAGTCGCGCGCCATTGCGCTGCTCAATCACCCGAACATTGTCAAAATCTTCGACGTGTGCAACAGCCCCACGCTGCAATACATCGTCATGGAATACATTGACGGCATTTCGCTCAAGGATTACATCGAGCAGCAGCGCGTCGTCCGCGTCAAGGAAGCGGTGCATTTCACGACGCAGATTCTGCGCGCGCTCATGCATGCCCATTCCAAGGGTATCGTTCACCGCGACATCAAGCCGCAGAACATTATGCTGCTGCCCAACGGCCGCATTAAAGTGACCGATTTCGGCATTGCGCGTCTTGCCAACAGCCAGACCAGCACGATCACCGACAAGGCCATCGGCTCGGTGCATTACATTGCCCCCGAACAGGCGAGAGGCGCCGTCACCGACGCGCGCGCCGACCTGTATTCCGTGGGTGTGATGCTCTATGAAATGCTCACAGGCAAGCTGCCCTTTGAAGCCAACAGCGCGGTGTCCGTGGCGGTCATGCAGTTACAGGCCGACCCAAAAATGCCGAGGCAGATCAATCCCAACATTCCGGTGGGTCTGGAAGAAATCACCATGCAGGCCATGCAGAAAGACCCCGCCAGACGCTACCAGAGCGCGGCGGAGATGCTGGAAGATATCGAGAATTTCAAGCTCAACCCCGGCATTAAATTTGACTATCGGTATGTTGTCGAGGACAACAGCCGTTACCGCAAAGCGGTGGAAACCGTCAAGAAGACAGAGGCGGCCGCCGAGGAGGAGTACAAAAGCCCCGTCATTCCCGTACTGACCGGTATCGCGACGGCGTTTGTGCTGGTGGCGATCGTGTTTGTGGTCATCTTTATTGACGCGAGCGGTATTCTCAAAAAGAACAACAGCGAGCAGTCAGAGCTGCCGAACTTTGTCGGTCAGGTGTATAACGATGTGATTCAGAGCGACAAATATAGCTATGAATTCGTGCCGGTGGAGAAATTCAGCAGCGAGATCTCGCAGGGCGTCATTATGGAGCAGACTCCCAAGCCGGGCAAGAGAGTTTATGCCAATTCCCGCGTGGTGCTCTATGTCAGCCAGGGCCCCGAGCGCCTGATGGTGCCGGATTACCAGAATATGACCTTTGTGCAGTACACCCAGCTTCTCACGCAGCAGGGACTTGCTTATATCGAAATGCCGGTGTATGATGACCAGATTCCGGTGGATATCGTGTGCAATACCAATCCCCAGCCGCGTGAGGAAGTGCAGGTGGGCGATGTGATCGAGGTTTACTACAGCCTCGGTTCCAAGAGCGAAGAGCTGGTGATGTCCAACTTTGTGAATATGCCGTATGTGACAGCCAAGAGCCAGCTCACCTCCATGGGCATTACGGTGGCGGACGCGACGAGCGTTGACAGCAACAAGCCGGAAGGCACCATTATTTCGCAGGAACCCTCTCTCGGCACCAAGCTGACCAAGGATACCGTCGTCAAATTCACCATCAGCAACGGCAAAGCGCCTGCTTCCACCGTGTCGATGGAAATTGAACTTCCCGAAAACAGCACGCAGGATGTGACCATTGAGGTATTCCTCGACGGCGTTTCCATCAAGGCGGCGAAAGTTTCCCTTGCCTCGCAGAACAGCTATTCCATCAAGCTGACCGGTTCCGGCACACAGGTGGTCAATGTCACCCTCAACGGAAAGAATTTCAAGGACTACTCGGTGAATTTCAAAAACGGCAAATACAAAGTGACCAAGGAACATGACATTTCATGGCTGACCGACGCCGCCGATGACAATACGGTCGGGTGACACAGCCGATGAAAGAGAAAACGTCACAGCAGCTCCAGGGCAGAATACTCAAAGGAATCGGCGGCTTCTATTATGTGGAAGCCGACGGGGTGACGGTGGAATGCCGCGGACGCGGCGTGCTGCGCGGCAAAGGCGGTCGCTCGGAGCGGGTGACGCCTTTGGCGGGCGACCGCTGCGAAATCACGGTACATCCGGACGGACTCGCCAGTCTCGACCGGGTGCTGGAGCGGCGCAACTTTCTGCTGCGTCCTCCGCTGGCCAATTTAGACAACCTTTTCATCGTGATTTCGATGTGCGACCCGTCGCCCAATTGCCTGACGGCGGATCGGCTGATTTCTCTCGCCGAGTATAAGGGCATTCAGCCCGTGATTGTGCTGACCAAGCTGGACAGGGCGGAGGAAAACGGCTTCGGGGACATTTACCGCCGGGCGGGGTTCACCGTGATCGCGGCGGATTACAGCGGCGACGGGACCTTCCTCGACGACATCCGTGCCGTGATGAAGGATAAAATCAGCGCGTTCGCGGGCAATACGGGCGTGGGGAAATCCACGCTGCTCAACGCGCTCTGTCCCTCGCTTCACCGCGAGACGGGGGAAACCAGCAAAAAGCTGGGACGCGGCAGGCATACCACCCGTGAGACAGAGCTGTTCCCGCTGGATTTCGGCGGCAAGATTGCGGACACGCCGGGCTTTTCGTCGTTTGACGGCGAATTTGCCGAGGTGGTCTACAAGGAGGATTTGCCCGACACCTTCCGCGAATTTGCGGAATATGAGGGACAGTGCCGTTTTACGGGCTGCTCCCACACCTGCGAAAAGGGCTGCGCTGTCTTGGAGGCCGTGCGGCAGGGAAATATTGCGCCGTCGCGGCACGACAGCTATGTGGCGCTTTACAATGAAGTCAAAGATATCAAGGAATGGGAAAAGAAGAAGCCGGCCCGATAACGGCGGGTTTCCGCCATTCCTGCAAGGAATGAAACAGTAACCATGAAGTGTGTGATTATCGCGGGCGGAGCCATCGCCGACTATGACGTGACAAAACAATATATAGACAACGGGGACTACATCATTGCCGCTGACAGCGGCCTGAGGCACCTGGCGCCACTGGGCGTGACGTGTGACGAGCTGATCGGTGATTTTGATTCCCTCGGATATATTCCCGACAATGCCACAGAGGTGTACCCTTGCGAAAAAGACGACACCGACGCCATGCTGGCGGTCAAGCACGGACTGCTCAAAGGGATGGATTATTTTGTGATATTGGGCGGTCTGGGAGGACGGCTCGATCATACGATGGCCAACATCGCCGCACTGGAATATCTCAGAACCCACGGTGCCAGCGGACTTCTGGCGGATGAAAACACCACAGTCCGCGTGTTCGGCGCGGGGCAGCAGGTGGTGCCGCTGCTCGGCGAGGGGTATTTTTCGGTGTTTCCCTATGGCGGCGGGTCGGTGGTTGTGAGCATGAGCGGCGTGCAGTACCCGGCAGAGCGGCTGCGGCTGCATTCGTATTTCCCGATGGGGGTCAGCAACCGTGTGACCGATCAGGCGGCGTTTGCCATGACAGTTCATGAGGGCATGGCGCTGGTGGTGGAGTGCCGGATGGGGTAACGACGCGGCGGAGAAAAATTTGTCACACATTCGCGGCGGCGGCGTATGATGATAGTGACAGCGAAAAAGACGCTGAATCCATCACATACGGAGGTAATACTTATGAAGATCGTCGTCGTCAGAAGTCCCAAAATGCTCGGAGGTATTCTCAGACTGATGTTTGGCATCAAGAAAGAGGCCTGACGGCGTGCCATTGCCGCCGTTTACCGCAAGAAAAAACAGAAGACCGTTCCGGAAAGGCGCGTTGCTTTCCCGGAACGGCTTTTTCTTTGAAAAGACGCTTGACAAATCTATCAGTCTGATATATAATACATATATCAGACTGATAGATAAAGACGGAGGAAATCAAAAATGGCAACGGAGAAGAAGATGGACTGCGTGATTCTCGGATTTCTCAGCGACGGCGAGGCGACGGGGTACGAAATCAAAAAACGCATTGACACGGTGCTGCAATTTTTCTGGAGCGCGAGCTACGGCAGCATTTATCCTACCCTGAGCGAACTGGTCAGACGCGGATATGCCGTCAGTCGCGAGATTACCGACGGTGGACGGAGCAAGATTCTCTACACCATCACCGACGAGGGACGGGCGGTTCTGTCCCGGTGGCTCATGCAGCCTGCCGAACGGGACGAGCTGCGCAGTGAGACGCTGCTCAAGCTGTTCTTTGGCAAAGAGGGCGGCGAGGAACAGGCGGCGCTGCATATCCGGGCATTCCGCGCCAAAATACAAAGCGGACTGGAGGAACTGCTGGTGTATGAAAAATTGCTGCGCTCCTGCCTGCACGACGACCCTGCCCACCGCTATTATCTGGCCACTGTGACCTTTGGCATCAAGACCTATCGCGCATGGCTCGAATGGGCGGATGAGAATGCCGAGTGGAAGGATGTGACGGCGAAATGACAGAAACCATCAGAAAATGCAGTGAAAAACATCCGCTGCTGTTTTCCTTGGCGGTCTTTGGCCTTGTCATGCCCGTAACATGGGGCATCATAACGCCGTGGGTAGAACGAATGCCGATGGTTTGGGGCGGTGCTGTCAAATATACGCTGAGTTTGCTGGCTGTCGTCGGCATTTGCCTTGTCGTGTATTCCCGAATACCGTTTACGCTCGGCGGCAAGGGATTTGTCCGGGGGCTGTTCGGTTTCGGCTTGCTGGGGGTGATCTGCGCGGTGATGGCGTTTCTTTTCAGCTATCAAACGCCTGTGACCCTGCCGTCAGTTGGCACGGTGACAGGGTTCACGCTCTACAGTCTTGCCATTGCGCTGAGCGAGGAATTTTTGTTTCGCGGACTGATACTCAGCCGGCTGCTTTACGCGTGGCGGGACAGACGCGGATTTCTCTGGTGGTCGGTGACGGCTTGTTCCGTGCTGTTCGGGCTGCGTCACCTGCTCAATCTCATTGAAAAACCGTATGCCCCGGTGTTTACCGTGGGACAGGTGGTGTTTACCTTCCTGGCGGGCTTTTATCTTTGCGCGGTGTATCTGCGCACGGAAAATCTCTGGGTGTGCGTGTGCATTCACTTTGCCGAGGATTTTCTCACCGGATTCTGGGCTTTGTTTGTTTCGTCGGCGGGGCGGAGCGATGCTTCCGTCGGGAATATGGCGCTGCTTTGCGCCGTGCATTCGGTCTACGTGATTTTCGGCGTGCTGATGCTGCGGGACAAGCATTTTTCTTATCAACCAATTGACAAAGGAGACGGGCAACTATGAAACGACTGATTCTTTACTATTCTCTCACCGGGCACACGCATGCTGCCGCGGAGCAGCTGGCGGCGCAGACCGCAGCTACCCTCTGCGAGATTCGCACGGTCAAGCCTATGCCGACCTCCCGCTTTTCGCAGATCATGTATGGCGGCATGCTGTCCTCGTTCGGGATTTGTCCTAAGCTGGCGAATGAACCGCCGGCGGCGGAGGATTTTGACGAAATCATTTTAGGACTGCCCGTTTGGGCGGGCAAGTGTGCCGCGCCGATCAGGACGCTGCTGAAAAGGAAGGAGCTTTGCGACAAGGTGACGGCGGTCTTTACTTACAGCGGCAGCGGGGACAACAGCGGCTGCGTGCGGCAATTGCGGCAGTGGCTCCCTCATCTGAGAGAAACCGTATCGCTGACCGACGAAAGCAATCCCCTCTCCGCGGAGAACGACCAGAAATGGAGCGCCTTTACAGAAGCGGTTCTCGCTGAAAAAGAGGTGCATTCATAAAATCGTCACATTCTTTCCTGACCAATCTGTTACAATGACAGTATCATCAGGAAAGGAATGAAACGATATGAGAAAACCATTCATCCAATCGCTGGGGTTGCTGCTGGCTGGCGTGATGCTGCTGGCCATGGCGGGCTGTTCGGCGCTGGACAATTTCATTTCCCCCTCGGATTGGCAGGCAAAGGGGAAAGGAATGCTGGACAACCGAAAGACAATCTCCGATTCCGACGTGAAGCAGCCGGAGCGAATTGACATTCTCATCGAGGCGCTGGATAAGAAAGACGCGGCGCAGTTCAAGAGCGTGTTTTCCGAGACCGCTCTGGAACTGGCGGATGATATGGATAGGGGCATCGAATACATTTTCGGTCTTTACCGTGGCTCCTATGTCAAAACGGTGTACCAGAATTATTCCTCCACCAAAAGTTACGGCGAAAAAAACACGGTCTGCGTGGATTCGGTTTATGTCATTCAGACCACCGAGAGCTTTTACCGCATCTGCTATACCGTCTGGACGGTGCAGGAGAAGAACCCCCGCTCGGTCGGCATCTACAGCCTGTTTTTTGAGGAATGCGAAGAAGACCAGAAAGGGGGAGGCGGCGGCTCGATCTTTGCGGGTATCACCTATCCCGAACGCGACGCCGCCGAGATCGCGGGGGCGGGGATTGCCAACACCATGATCTGGGGCGATGGAGAAAGACTGCGCGAAGTGCTGTCGGACGAGCTTCTCGCCAAACCGGGCATGGACGCGAAGATTCAGGCATTCGCGAAGGAATACAGCAGCATCAACCCCTCCACCGTGGGGGATTCGTGGGTGCGTGTGAGCGAGGATAAGGTAGAGGGCTATTATGTCGCCAATACCAGACCGCGCGTCTGCGCGTATTTCTTCATGTCGAAAGAACAGCCGGACAAAATGGGCGGCATGAAAGTGACGCTGATCCGGGAGGGAAAGACGTTTACCGACTATTCTCTCAAATCGGACGAGGTTGATCTGATTTTCCCGGAATCGCATATGTAGACAATAGCCCCGAAAGGCGCGGATGTTCGTCCGTTCCTTTCGGGGCTGCTTTTTGGTGTTTATCGCGGCGGTTTATTTCTGAATGTAGCCGCTGACGGCTTTGGTGTACATATCGTCCGTGATGCTCTGGTACCTGTCGCCCGAATAATCGTCTGTAAAGCCGTTGTAAGCTCTGTAGACGTCGCCCGTCTCGGTGTCATACACTCTTTCATAGCCCAGGGTGGCGTCACTCTGCTTCTGGCTGATGATGTCATAGGAATTGCTTCTCTTTTCCCACGAATCCATAATCATATCGGACGTCTGGTCATAAATCTGCTGATTGGCGCGGATAGTAGAGGTCAGCACCTTTTCTTCGCCGTTGAAGCCGTCGAGAAACGCCTGACTGAACGCGATGGTGCTGAAACAGTAATCCATGATGCCCTGCCAGTTGTTGAAATCCTCGTCGGGCGCTGTCATAAAGAGAATATTGTACACATTCAGCGGCGCCACGTCGACCTGCGGACTGTTCAGATCAAACATATTGGTGCTGACATAATAGGTGCCGGATGACATGACAGTAGAGGTGAATAGCCCCTGCATCGGTTTGTCGCCTTTTGTAAAGGTGGCTCTGAGCAGATCGCCGCCTAAGTTCACCTGTCCCAGATTGTCAATGACCTTGAAATCATTCAGATAGGGGAAGTATTCCTGTTTGAGTTCGTTTTGGTTGGAGAACTTGACGTTTTTATTCCAGACCTTGTAAAAGGCTTCGGTGGTCTGCGGGTCAATGGGGGTCAGCTTGGAAAAGCCTGCGTCCGGATAATAGCTGGCAAAGGTTTTGCGCGCTTTTTCACTCTTCAGAAATCCCTCCTGCTTTAAGCCGAAGAAGAACATATAATCGGTATTGTTGGGATTGTACACCTTGAAAGAATAATGGATATAATCGACCGGCGCCACCTGAACCGTCCAGCCGGAAGGAATTTTGAGGCTGACCAGTCCGTTGTTGTAGTCGTCGTAGGTGATGGCGCTGGTTTCGCTCGGGACGATCCGGACGGTTTCTCCGTTGACCTTAATGGTGTTTTGGGGGGTACGGGGCGTGCCGCTGCCCGAGTCATCATCATCACAGGCGGTCGCACAGAAGAGTATGGCAAAGCAGAGCAGCACACTGCATAAGCGGAACAAACGACGTTTCATAACAATCACTCCGATTTATCAAAATAAAAGGTATGACTAAGATGCGGGGGATAGATACGCGGTTTTTGCTTGAAGAATTTTGCCTACCAGAGACCCAGGTGGGATGAAAAACTTTTAAAACGCGGCGAGTAATTCGTTGACAAGCGCCTGGATTTCGTCCGCGGCGCTATCGGTGGGAACCTTCTTCTGCACCGATTTGTCGCGGGTGGAGAGTTCCACAACACTGTCCTTCATGTTGCGCGGGCTGACGACGGCTCTCACCGGAATGCCCAGCAGATCGCTGTCGGAGAACATCACGCCGGGGCGCACGTTGCGGTCGTCATAGATGACTTCTATGCCGCGCTTTTGCAGCTCGTCATAGAGACTGTCGGCAAAGGTCCGACACTGCTCGTCATCCGAACGAACACAGCAGAGATTGACCTGCCAGGGCGCGATGGAGATCGGCCAGATGGGACCGTAATCATCGTGATGGGCTTCGCAGACCGACGCGGCCAGACGTCCCACGCCGATGCCGTAGCAGCCCATGATGGGATAGTGCATTTCGCCCTCGCTGTCCACATACTGCATATTCATGGACTCGGTGTATTTTGTGCCGAGCTGGAAGATATTGCCCACTTCGATGCCGCGGGAAATTTCGAGCGTCTTCTTGCCGCAGCAGGGGCAGGTGCCGCCGACAAAAGCTTTGGCAAAGTCGTGGTATTCCACCTCGCCGAAGTCACGGGCCATGTTGAAATTGACATAGTGGTAGTCGGTCTTGTTGCCGCCGCAGGGGAAACCGGTCATGCCAATCAGGGAATTGTCGTAAAGAACGGTTACGCCCTCGGGAAGCCCCTTGGGACCGATGAAGCCCGCCGCGATGCCGCTTTCCTCTGTGATAACCGCCGGATGAATGTCGCAGCCGAGGAAGTTGGTGACTTTGGTTTCGTTTACGTCGAGGTCGCCGCGCAGGAAGACAATGATGTAGCTGTCGTCCTGATTGCGCTGATAGACCACCGCCTTGCAGGTCTTTTCGGGGGTGGTGCCGAGGAACGCGCAGAGATCGTCGATGGTGTGCGCGTCGGGGGTGTGAACCAGCTCGCATTCTTTCAGTTCCGCGTCGGGGATGTTGTCGGTAATGCACTCGGCGGCCTCCATGTTGGCGCTGTAACCGCAGTCGCGGCAGAGTACGATGGAATCCTCGCCCACGGGTGTGAGAAGCATGAACTCATGCGACACGCTGCCGCCCATCATGCCGGAATCGGACTTGACCGAGATGGTTTCGGGAATGCCGGCGCGGGCGAAGATACGCTCGTAGGCCTTGTGGCAGCGGTCATAGTACTGTTCGAGGTCTTCCTGCGAGGTGTGGAAGGAATAGGCGTCCTTCATGGTGAATTCTCGCACGCGGATCATGCCGGCGCGGGGGCGCGCTTCGTCGCGGAATTTGGTCTGAATCTGGTAGATCATGAAGGGGTATTTGGTGTAGGTGGTGGCATAATCGCGCACCAGATGAACGGCGGCCTCCTCGTGGGTCATACCCAGCACCATGGGCGTGCCGTTTCTGTCCTTGAAGCGGAGCAGCTCGCTGGCGATGGAGTTGTAGCGCCCCGATTCCTCCCACAGGCTGCCGGGCATGACAACAGGGAAAAGCACTTCCTGTCCGTCGATCGCGTCCATTTCCTCGCGGATGATGTTCTCGATCTTTCGGAGAATGCGCTTGAGCGGCATGTACTGCGAATAGATGCCGCTTGCCATGAATTTCATGTAGCCGCCGCGCACCATCAGCGCGTGGCTGTCGATGGAGCATTCGGCGGGTCTTTCTTTGAATCGGTCGCCGACCAGTTTGTCAAGTTTCATTGGAATCGTTCCTCCTGCAAATAGAAAAGTAATAAGATGATAAAAATAAAACCGCCCCGAAACGCCTTGGTATATCTGAAAAATACCCAAGCGGATCGGGGCGGATTCTAAGCCTAAAAAATCCGTGTTACCACCCGAATTCATCCGGCGTATTTTTCTGAAATATACGTCCGCGATGCTCTCGTTACCCCCATAACGCGGGGAAGTCGTCGGAAATTACCGTCCCGCCGATTGGCGCGGCAGACGTTCTCACCGAAGCTCTGGGAATGGGGTTCACTTTATTCCGACGAAGCCTTTCACCGCGCGGCTTCTCTCTGGGGTCGGATGGGAAAAGGAAATGGTTCCCGTCATGGCTGTTGGTTTCTATTACGGATTTATTTTACACCATATTTTATCCGAGGTCAAGAGGATTATGGAAAAAAGAATATTTTCCGTTTTTTCTGGAGCGGCAATGGGGTATTTAAAAATAATTTTAAATACCCCTTGACAGGGAACACACTTTTTGGTAGAATCTATTTAAAGAATATTTTAAATACTCTTCATGGCAGGTGGCAGTAAGTGGGGGAATCCAATCTTTTCAAGGTGCTGTCCGACAGGCAGCGCCGCGAGATTCTGGTCATGCTGAGGAATGGACGCATGAGCGCGGGAGAAATCGCGGAAGCACTACAGATCACACCCGCCGCGCTGTCCTATCACCTCCGGCTTCTCAAAAGCGCCGATCTGGTGATGGAATACAGGCAGGGAAATTTTGTCTATTATGAAATCAACACCTCTGTCTTGCAGGAGCTGATTCTGTGGGTGGAGCAGTTTGGGGGAACGGGACAATGAAAGCAGCCAAAAGAATCATGTGGATCACGGCGTTTGTGTCGCTGGTCGGTACGGCGGCGGTGCTGCCGATGATGCCCGACCGCGTGCCGATGCACTACAACGCGGCGTGGGAAATCGACCGCTGGGGCAGCAGATACGAAAACCTTCTTTTGCCGGTGATGACGGTCGGCATGGCGCTGTTTTTCGCGGCGCTGGCTTCCTATTATGAAAGGAAGTCCAAAGAGAATGCGGAGGACAAGGAGAGCGTGCAGGCGGCGTCCAATGCCAAGGTGATGTGGATTGTCGGCGCGGCGGTGACGGTGTTTTTTACCGCCATGCAGGGCATGATTCTGTATGCGGCTTACCGTGGGGCGGCTTCGGACGGGTCGGCGCAGGCGGAGAATATTTCCAGAGCCACGTTTGTGCTGACAGGCGCTTTGTATATCGTGCTGGGCAATTATATGCCCAAAACCAGAAAGAACAGCACGGTGGGCATGCGGGTGTCGTGGAGCATGTACAACGACGCCACATGGCGCAAATGCAATCGGTTCGGCGGCATTGTGATGATGCTCACAGGTGTGGCGACGATGGTGACCGCGCTGCTGGCGGATGTGCTTCTTACGGTATTTCTGATGCTGGGCTATCTTATGGCGGCGACGGCGATCATGCTGGTGTATGCCCGCCGCGTGTATCGGGCGGAAATCCGGAGCGGGGAAAATCCGTAACAGCCTTCGTTTAACATATTGGCACGGGTGAGATGTTTTTACTTTGTCAATGACGCAATTTGAAATTGACAAGGGTTCGGCTTTTTGCTATAATCAAACAGTAAGACTGTAAAAAGACGTTTTTACGGTGTTTTTTGAATCAAACGGCGGCAGGTGAAGGAAATTTGGTGCCAATTTCTGATGAATTAAGCAGAAAATATGAGTTTTATAATTACGGTCACGCTTTAGAAATATTGAGTGATGCTTTCCCGCAAGAGTGGGAAGAGATTCAGATGTGTCTCAACCAATTGGTGATTTCCGTTGATGACCTGAAAATGGCAGGCGGCAACGAAAGTCCGATTCCCAAAAAATTTGACAGCGTATTGTATCCGCTCGGTTGGCGGGAAATCAGAATCACCGGGGATTTGCTGGTGAAGATGTACCCCCGCCAGGTCGCACAGCGGAGAGGAAGATTTTCCGATCAGCCTTTTGAAGAAAAAATGATTACCGGCTATATTGACGGTCACAATATTGATTTTTTAAAGAACAAAGTGGCGTTTGACTTGGAATGGAACAGCAAGGATCAGACGTTTGACCGTGATTTATTGGCGATGCGGACTTATTTTGACTGTGGCATCATTGATGTGGGCATTATTGTAACCCGATCAGAAGAATTGAACGATATATTCCGCCATATCGGTATTTTGAAGAAATACGGCGCTTCTACTACCTGGATGGGAAAACTCATCGACCGTTTGGATTCGCGCAGAAACGGCGGCTGTCCGATATTGGCTGTCGGAATAAAGAAATCTTGTATTGAGGACTGCTGAAATGACAACTTTAGAAGAAACGATTGCCGATTTTAGGGCGTTTACAGATGGGAAAAAATACCGCACGATTTATGCGGATCCTCCGTGGCAGTTTCAGAATCGAACCGGCAAAGTTGCGCCGGAGCATAAGCGGCTGAACCGATATACCACGATGGATTTGGAAAGCATTATGTCCCTGCCTGTTTCAGAGGTGGCGGAAGAAAAATGCCATTTATATTTATGGGTGCCCAATGCGCTTTTGCCCGAAGGTCTTGCGGTGATGAAGGCGTGGGGGTTTATGTACAAAACCAATCTGGTATGGGAAAAGGTAAGAAAAGACGGTCAGCCTGATGGTCGAGGTGTTGGCTTTTATTTTCGCAATGTGACAGAGATTTTGCTTTTTGGCGTCAAAGGAGACAAAAATCGCACTTTGCAGCCGGGGAGGTCACAGGTGAACCTGATACGATCAGTGAAGCGGGAACACAGCAGAAAGCCGGATGAATTTGTCGATCTGATAGAGGCTTGTTCTTCTGCGCCGCGGCTGGAATTGTTTGCCCGGGGCAATCGTGACGACTGGGATATGTGGGGCAACCAGGCGGTGGATGACTATGAACCTGATTGGCAAACATATGCCAATCATACAGTGGCTGTGAAAAAATAACAAAAATATCCCGGTGCGTGTGGCGATGCACCGGGATATTTTTCGTTTCGTTAAACCACATCGAGGGGCGAGGTGTCTTTTTCCGACCTGTCCCGCGTGTCGATAAAGCGGATGGCTTCGCCCGTGCCGAGAGCGACGCACTGGGCGGCGTCGGCGGCGACGCTGCGCTTGGTGCGCTCGGCGTCATCCGGACAACCGGCTAATCGGATGTTTTTTCCCTGATCTGCAAAAACGGGGCAAACACTTTGGAATACGCCTCCGTTGCCTCCAGTTTATCGTCAACAATGAGATACATCGGCTCTGAAACCTCCGTTTTCTCAGGCGGGGTGTAATACTTCCGGTCGCAAAGGCTGTAGAGCTGTCCCGGACGGTAATCGCCGCAGAGATATTCATAGCCATATCCGTCATATTCAGGGCTACTGTATATCCAGCTCTTTCCGGCTATGTCAGAAGGTGAAACGGTGTCGCCGTCCGGGTTATAGATGGCTTGCACGTTTTTGTAATTGCTGACGCCCAGTGCGATATAAGCGATGACATACCTGTCAGGGCGGATCGCCTCGATGAGATCGGAAACATTCAGCTTGTGGAGACTTTCGGAATCAATCCCGGATATCAGCGCAGGCTCTTCGATTGTATAGTCCGCCATATTCTTTTCCTGCTCGCGTTTGTTATATCTTTCCAGCAGTTCATGACCGTAGCGTGAGAGAAGCATTTCTTCATCCCGCAGTTCAACCCCGCACGGAACAAAATGAACATATACGCCGTTGGTTGTCCACGGGAATGTTTCGTGAATACTTTCATATCGGTATTCATCCTCATCATAGCGAGCGGCATTATAGAAAAAACAGCCGTCTTGGTCGTATGAATCGTAACTAAAGTATATGTTCATTAAGGGCAATCCGTCTTTTTGGGCGACGATCATAAATTGCAGCTTGTGATTGGGAATGTATTGACCGAAGCCGTCCTTTCCTTCGAGGTGGGTGCATTTTACCTCGGCGACCACATCGGATTCGTAGCTTTCATTTATTTCCTTCACGACATACAGCCTTTCAAAGCCGAAGGTAAGGCTGCCCATTTTTGTGGTGTCGTCGAAGCTGCCGATCATCATTCTGGTTTCCGGACAGTCTCCTCTGCCTTGTTCCCATTTGTCATATTGCTCTGACGGGACGTCGGCAATTACGGGACCGCTCATGGAGCGATAGTGCGTCAATTCCCTGAGCTTGTTCTGCACGGGAGGAAGCAGCAGCAGTACGGTGACGGTCAGCAGAGAAACCAGCAGAAAGAATACCGAAACACGCGCGCTGCGGCTTTGCCACATTTTCCTTACCATCGTCTTATCGGGCTTAAGCGGTAATATCTTACGGATTGTTATTTTTTTGCCTGCCATATCCAACACCGTCCTTTCTATGGCTGCTCCGTTGCGGTAACGGTCAGATTGACCTTGACAGTCTTTCTTTCCTGCTCGGCACTTGTATAGCTGCCGCCTGTCTGCTCAGGCAGTCTGGAGAAGTTGTAATAGGCAGGATCCGCCAGCGTGATAGTTTTAGCCCATTCATCTACGACGGCATGCTCCGTGTCTTCATAATAATTGATATACAGACCTACGGAAACAAGTCTGAGCGTATCAATATCAAACTTCTTAAAGACAGCGCCCAGTGAGGGATACTCTCCGGAAGCATTTTTTAACGCATTCATGTTATCCGCGATGATGTTGAACACCCCAGGCGTCTCACCGAATTCATTCGTCATCAGATATTCCTCGTAAGGTCTTTCAAGCCAGATAATGCCATTGTGTACATAATGACCGTCCTCCCTCAGAGTGATATCATTATAATCGCCAAAATCCATTTTGCACCGCATACGAAACACCTCGCGTCCCTTGCTCATCGCGGAAAACACGACCGGAAACATTCCCGATTGGGTGGTGGCATTGATTCCGTCCATGACATCTATGTGTTTTCCGTATTGATCCGACATCACCGACATCATTTCTCCCTGATCGACGGTAAAGCTGAGTTTATAGTCCGGCTTTTTGTCCGCGAATTCATATCCGTACCGTCCGGTGCGGTTTTTCTCTATGCCGTTGAGCCTGATGCTAATGTTATCGGTAACAGGGAATGAGATATTTTGATATGTTGTTTCGATCTCTCCGCGCTGATTGTACGCTATCGGCAGGTATATTTCGGGAAGCTTTCCATACTCGATCGGCTTTGCTTCGGAGTATGCCTGTTTCTCTGTCACCTTATTGTATGTCACCGAATGTATGATAATTTTGTACGGCGGTTTTTCAAATTCATGGAAATGGTAGTAGTCGGTATTATTCTCATAATATTGATAATTGGAAGCAAACTCACACATTATCACATATTTTGTCTTACTTATCCTGTAGGCGTCTGAAAGGGAAAAATTGCCGCTGAAGACATCCTCCTGACCGTATTTCCTGTCTGTCACATCCGGCATAGTCAATTCTGCTGCGAACCAGTCATGCGCATGGAAAGAATGACCGTCTTCACAGGTAACGGTTCCCATGACAGTCTGAGAGTTTTCTGAAACAAGCAGTTCGGTAAAGTTGAATATGACGCCGTTGTTTTTTATTTTCTTCCCTATTTTATAGCGCTTGGCTTTGAACAGATTATCCACGTTTTCCAGCGGAAAATCAAAGCTTTTTTTCTCGGTGCGATCCGAAAAACAGGCGTCGTCCGTTTCGAGTCGGGCGGTTACGGTCAGGGAACAGCGATAGCTGCCGTCGGGCGATTTGATCACATCGTATAGATCCGGCGCGTACATTCTCCATCCGTTATTACCGCCGTTATCGTCGAGTAATCCTCCTATAACGCCTGCCTTGCGGGGGGTGGCATAAAGCGGAACACTGTGTCCCTCTTCGTCGTAAATTCTGCCCTCCGCGCTGAGCTGCAGCAGGTCGTTATTGGTCTTGAGCGATATACAGAGCGAATCATTGACCAGCATGGCTTCGGTGATATCTATTTTGAATCTTTCTTCCTGGTCGGCGTCAACGCGGGAACGGCTTATTTTAAATACGCTGTTCATCCACTCCGAAACCGACGAAAAGAAGCTCTCGGCGGCGCTCGTGACATATCCGCCCAGCGGTGTGATACAGAGCAGTACCAGCACGACGGCGGCTGCGGCGACGACCCGCCTGGTAATCATTTTGCGCCTTGCCTCGCGCTGTTTCTTCGCTTTCAGCCGCTGCTTCATTCCGGCTATGGTAGCGGCCTTCAGTTCGTCCGACACCGGATCCTCGCGCATCACCAAACGGAACGTCACTTGTTCCTCATCGCGATGGGAATGCTCTCTGTCAAATAAAGTGGGATTTGTGTGACTCATCTGTGCTTGTCCTCCTTTTCCCCGATATTGCGATAGTCTCTTTTTGCCTTCATCAAAAGCCGCTTTATCACATTCTCTGTCACTTGATAAATAGACGCTATTTCCCGGACATTGTAGCCGCAGTCGAAATACAGCATCAGGACCGCCTTTTCCTTTGCGCCAAGCCTGGTGAGGCGGTTTTCAAAATCCGCCTTCTGTTCGGCTTCGGCGGCAAAGTCTTTGTCTGAGATGATGTCGCACATATCCTCGTCCGGCATGTCGAAACGCTGCTTCAGCTCTGATTTACGGTACATGCTGTTGATAATATTGCATGTCACACGGATAAACCAGGCCTTTTCGTGCTTTTCGTCCTTAAAATGCGGTTCCTTGTCTATGTATCGGTAAAATACCTCCTGGTAAACATCGTCCGCGTCAGAGAAACTTACGCGCGACCTTGCTATGTTCATCACCAGTGTGGAATATCTGGCGATGATTTCTTCGGGTGTTGTCATGTTGTTCAATGCCTCCTTACATAGATAAAACGCATTTGAAAGGCTCATTGTATGAACAATTTGTGAATTATCGACAGTGGTATTGGTAAGGTGGTTGAATGACCAATAGGAAAAGCCTCCTTTTTATCTACCAAAAAAGGCATAGCCGATCATGCCTGACCGACTATGCCGATATTATTTCGGGATAGCTGCTTCCCGGACCGCCTGTCTTCCGAAGGAAGCCGTTCCCTGTATGAAAATCAAAACACATCGAGGGGCGAGGTGTCCTTTGCCAGCTTGTCCCGCGTGTCGATAAAGCGGATGGCTTCGCCCGTGCCGAGAGCGACGCATTGGGCGGCGTCGGTGGCGACGGTGACGCTGAGCTTGGTGCGCTCGGCGATCAGATGGTCGATGCCGTAGAGCTTCGCGCCGCCGCCTGTCAGCGTAATGCCTCCGCTGAGAAGGTCTCCGGCAAGTGCGGGCGGCGTTTCCTCCAGCGTGTGCTGCACGGCGCGGCAGATGTGAATGGCGGGTTCCTCAAAGGCTTCTAAAATATCCTCAGAGGTGAGCTGAATCATGTCAGGCATACCCGTTTTGGCGCTGCGACCCTTGGCGGTGACGGTGAGAACCGCTTCGCGCGGTATCACGCAGCCTGCCTCCCGCTTGATGAGCTCCGCCGTGCGGGGTCCGATGAGCAGACCGAACCGCTGGCGGATGTAGTCAATCAGCGCTTCATTGAAGGAATGTCCCGCGTATTTGACCCAATGGGAGGTGGCCGTGCCGTTGAGCGTGAGCACGCCGATGTCGGTGGTGCCGCCGCCGATGTCGCAGACGATGCGCCCGCGGGGCTGCGAGATATCCACCCCTGCGCCCAGCGCCGCCGCCACGACGGTTTCGATCAGATAGACTCTGCGCGCCCCGGCTGCCCGCAGCGATTCCACCACCTCGCTTTTTTCCACTTCCGATACGCCCGAAGGCACGCACACCACCACGCGCGGCATAAAGATTTTGTTGCCGCACACCTCTTTGACATAAGCGGTGAGCATGATTTCGGTGAGACGGAAATTCCGGATGCGCCCGTATTCCACAGGGCTGACGACGGCGACGCTTTCCGGCGTGCGCCCCAGCATCTGCCGCGCGTCGGAGCCGAAGGCGAGAATCTCGTCGGTGTCCCTGTCCACGGCGACCATGGTGGGTTCCTCGAGAGCGATTCCGCGACCGGGCGTGTAGATTTTGACGGTGGTGGAGCCGAGGTCAATGCCGACGTCCATGCCGAGCGTTATTTTTTTCAAATCCTGTACCTCCCGAGTGATGTCATAATTCTGTTCTCACCCGCATACAGATGAGATCAGGAAAACCGCAGCCAGACGATGAAGGCGGCCAGCGCGACCTGCACCACCATGATGACGGGAATGCCAATCATGAATTTGGGGTGCTGGGTCTTGTGGCGAATCTTTTTCATGGTGGCGTACATGGCGAAGGAACCGCCCAGCGCCGAGATCAGCATAAGCTGAAATTCGGGAATGCGCCAGTAATGGGAGGAATCCTTGGGGACATTGGCAAGGGCTTTGTCGCGCTTGGTCTGATAGACCGCAAAGGCGCTGATGATGATAAGATAGATGGCTAAGACGGCAAGACAGCCGAGAAGAAAGGCATCGACGGATCTCATGGACAGAAAACTCCTTTTTTCGATAGAATTTACACTTCGTACACCCGAAGATAATTAAATAGTAGTATAATTATTCTGTTAAGTCAATACATTTTTTGTGAATAATTACATACATTTTAGGAGGAATGGCTATTGAAAGGCAATCAGGCAAAGAAAAAAAAGAAATCGGCGCTCTTTTACGCGGTGACAGCGCTGCTCACGGTCGTCATTGCGGTCGGCGCTTCACTGCCCTATCTGCTGCACAGGGGAGAGGGCGTTCCGATCAGAAGCCGCAGAGAGGGGCAGTATCCTCCCAACGGCGACGGCGTGGATCAATACGGCAGACCCGCCGTCTCATCGGACGAGCTGCGCGGGGTATGGATTGCCTATCTGTCGCTCGACGGCGTCAACAAATCCAAGATCGACAGCATGGTGAGCACGGCAAAATCCAACGGCATGAACACCATCTATTTCCATGTGCGCCCCTTTGGAGACGCGCTCTATGATTCCGACTATTACCCCTGGTCGCATCTTGTCACGGGAACGCAGGGACAGGCGCCGTCCGACGGCTTTGACCCCCTCGCCTACGCCGTGGAGGCGGCGCACCGGGAAGGCTTGCAGTTGCACGCGTGGCTCAATCCTCTGCGCATCATGCTCAATTCCGGCTCTTATCCGCCCGCGCTTTCGGATGACAATCCCTATGTGGTCTGGCGCGGCGACGATAACCCCGACAATGACGACTGGGTGATCGACTACAAAAAGGGCAAATATTACAACCCCGCCATTCCTGAAGTCCGTGAGCGGATTGTGAGCGGCGTGCGGGAGATCGTGGAAAAATACAATGTGGACGGCGTGCATTGGGACGATTATTTTTATCCCGCCTCCGACGCTTCCTTTGACGACAGCAAGGCGTATGCGGCGTACCAGGCGGGCGGCGGGAAGCTGTCGCTGTCCGACTGGCGCACGCAGAATATCAGCGCCCTGGTCAAAGCGGTTTACAGCGCCGTCAAAAAGGCGGATGATACCTGCGTCTTTGGCATCAGCCCCGCCGGAAATATCGACAACTGCCTGAGCGCGGGCGCGGACGTCAAAACATGGGGCAGCGCGGAAGGGTATGTGGATTACCTCGCGCCGCAGATTTATTGGACGAGCGACAACAAAATCGCCCCCTTTGAGCCGATGTGCCGCAAGTGGCGTGCGCTGGTGAGCAGCGATAAAGTGAAGCTCTACATAGGGCTGGCGCTTTACAAGGCGGGTTCCGACAGCGACGGCGGCAAATGGCAGGCGGCGGACGATATCATTATGAACCAGGTGCTTTTCACCCGGGGCAGCGAGATACACGCGGACGGTTTCGCGCTGTATTCCTATGCCTATCTCGACAGCGAGCAGACCGCCGAGGAGATGAAGAACCTCCGTTCGGTGCTGGGGTGACGGGATGACCACGAGAAGGAAGGGGCAAGAATTTCCAAAAAACTTGACAAATACGCAGGTTTGATGGTATCATGAATACAATCGGTAAAATGCAACGGAGAAAGGAGGAATGATCCGATGGGCGGTGTTCCTGTTACACTGGAAATTGCCGCTGTGACCGATATCGGTCAGAAGCGGACAAGCAATCAGGATAATTTTTTTGTCAACGGCTGTTATATAGATCACTACAACGTGGTGGCCGAACGGTTTGACGCGGTGGACAGCCTGAATGCCCATGTGCTGGCGGTGTGCGACGGTATGGGTGGGCAGGCGGACGGCGACGTCGCCGCCATGATCGGCGTATCGACCATATCGGATTATTCCGATTCGCTCCGGCAGTCGGAGGACAGTCGGAACGCGTCCCGCACGGCGAGGCGTATGCTCCGCGAAGCCAACGGCAGAATATTGGAGCGATGCAAGGAGTCGGGCAAAAAGATGGGGTCCACCGTTTCTATGCTGGTGGTCGCCAATCAATATGTCTATGCCTGCAATTTAGGGGACAGCGAAATTTATCACAAGACACAGTACGGCATCGAGCGGCTGAGCAAGCCGCAGACCTTCGCGCAGGAGCTGGTGGATATGGGCGCCATTTCCGAAGACCAGGCGAGCCGCTCTTACATCCGCAACCAGCTCTCGCAATATCTCGGCATGGAAAATGTCCGCGGACTCAAGCCCAACGAGAACTACACCACGATCCGCAACGGGGATATGCTGCTGATCTGTTCCGACGGCGTTTCGGATGTGCTGCCCAATCATTCCATCTATGCCATGCTCAGCTCGGGCAGACCGGTGCGCGACATTGCCGACGCACTGATTGAAAAGGCGCTGCGCAAGGGCAGCGGGGACAACCTCACGGTGGTGATCGCCCGGGTGCTGGATGACGGACGCACCGCGATTCTGCGGCGGCGGCTGGCGCTGCTGCTGGGCGTGACGGCGGGCGTGGTGGCCTTTGTCGCCATGCTGCTGAGCCTGATCTGACGGCGGCAGGCATTATACATATTATACAAATCCCATTGGCAACACAGGTGGATTTTTGAGGGATAAACGATTCTTGCTTTGTCATCAAAAAATAGGTTGACTTTTGGACTTTATACCGTTAAAATAAAGAATGCTGAGTATAGGTTTATCGCGTTTTGATTTGAGAGGTTGTAGCATTTGAACGGTGTGATCATTGCCTGCCGTGACGCGGGTATGGGAGAAAAGCTGGCACAGGTTGTCTCTTCGTCCGGCATCAGGGTACTGGGGACAGTCACAAAAGGCGCCTCGGCGCTGCACCTTGCGTCCCGTTTCAGCGGGGACGGCGGTGTGCTGCTGTGTACCTATGCCATGAGCGATATGACCGTCATGGAGCTTTTTCAGATCAGACCGGAGCATTTCGAGATGGTGGTGCTGCTGTCCGCCAGACAGCGCGCGATGGTGCGGGGCGAGGGCATGATCTGTCTCGACATTCCCCTCAATCGCCGCGACCTGATCGAAACGCTGGCACTGCTTCTCGAGCGGGGCTGGCACGATCATAAGCCTGAGACAAAGGAGCAAAGACCCGCGCCGCGCAGCAAAGCCGATAACGACCTGATTGACAGAGCCAAGGCGCTGCTGATGGAGCGCAACAATATGACCGAACCCGAAGCGCACCGCTTCATGCAAAAGAAAAGCATGGACACGGGGGACAGTCTGGTGGCGGTGGCGGAAAAAATATGGAACGGAGTTTTGTGAGAATGAGCGTTGTACTTTCGGTTTTGTCAAAATCGCATACGAGTGCCGGATTTGCAACGGTTCTTTTTTCCGTTATTCCAATGAGGGGATAGCAGTTCATCTGCTATTCCTTTTTTTATGCTTACAGGAGGGAGAAACCATATGAAATTTACCAAGATGCACGGCATCGGCAACGATTACATTTACGTCAACTGTATGGACGGCATGGATTTTGATCCGTCGCAGACTTCTATCCGGCTCAGCGACCGTCATTTCGGCGTGGGTTCCGACGGCATGATTCTGATTTGTCCTTCGGAAGTCGCCGATTTCAAGATGCGTATGTTCAACGCGGACGGCTCGGAGGGGAAAATGTGCGGCAACGGTGTGCGCTGCTTTGCCAAATATGTTTATGCCAAGGGTCTGACCGACAAGACAGAGATCACCGTCGAAACCCTCGGCGGCGTCAAGACCGCGCAACTGACCGTGGAGGACGGGGACGTGACTTCCGTCCGGGTCAACATGGGTCGTCCGATTTTAGAGCCTGCGCTCATCCCCGTCAGGTGGAACGGCGACCGCCTGGTCAATCAGGCGGTCGCCGTGGCAGGCGGCGAGTGGCACATCACCTGCGTGTCGATGGGAAATCCTCACTGCGTGGTGTTCGTGGACGATGTGGACGGCATGGATTTAGAGAAAACCGGACCGAAATTCGAGAACGACCCGCTCTTCCCCGAACGCGTCAACACCGAATTTGTCAGAAAAATCGACGACAGCACCGTGCAGATGCGCGTGTGGGAACGCGGTTCGGGGGAGACGTGGGCGTGCGGCACAGGCGCGTGCGCCGTGGCGGTCGCGTCGATTCTCTGCGGTTATGTGACGAGCGATACGGTCACGGTCAAGCTGCGCGGCGGCGATCTTTGCATCGAGTGGAACCGCGAGGAAAACACCATCTACATGACAGGTCCCGCGACCTTTGTCTTTGAAGGAGAAGTTTAATTCCATTCGGAATGGATTTGAGTGTTACTGCTTCATCCAACGTAAACCAACAGGAGGACGATACAAATGTTTACCATCAACGAAAATTTTGTCAAGCTGCCGGGAAGCTACCTTTTCTCGGATATCGCCAAGAGAGTGGCGGCTTATACCGCCGCGCATCCCGACAGGTCGATCATCCGTCTGGGCATCGGGGACGTTACCCGTCCGCTGGCGCCCGCCGTGGTGGAGGCCATGAAGAAGGCCTGCGATGAGATGGGCGAGGCGTCCACCTTCCGCGGCTACGGTCCGGAACAGGGATATGATTTTCTGCGGGAAGCCATTGCGGAAAACGACTACCGCGCCCGGGGCATTGCCATTTCTCCCGACGAGGTGTTTGTGAGCGACGGCGCGAAGTCCGACACCGGCAACATCGGGGATATCTTCGGCAAGGACAACATTGTGGCGGTGTGCGACCCGGTGTATCCCGTGTATGTCGATACCAATGCCATGGCGGGACGGGCAGGCGAGCCGCAGTCCGACGGCAGATGGAGCAGCCTTGTCTATATGCCCTGCACGGAGGAAAACGGATTTGCCCCCGCGCTGCCCGACAAAAAGGCGGACATGATTTATCTCTGTTTCCCCAACAATCCCACAGGCGCTTCCATCACCTATGAGGGGCTGCAAAAGTGGGTGGATTACGCGCTGTCAAGCGGTTCGGTCATCCTGTATGACTCGGCGTATGAAGCGTTTATCACAGAGGACATTCCCCACAGTATTTTCGAGATCGAGGGCGCGAAGAAGTGCGCCATCGAATTCCGCAGCTTCAGCAAGACGGCGGGCTTCACGGGTACCCGCTGCGGCTACACCGTTGTTCCCAAGGAGCTGACCTGCGGCGGCGTTTCGCTGGGCGCGCTCTGGAACCGCCGTCAGACCACCAAGTTCAACGGCGTGCCTTACATCGTGCAGCGCGGCGCGGAGGCGGTTTATTCAGCGGAGGGACAAAAGCAGATTCGCGAGACAATCGCTTATTATCTCCATAACGCCAAGGTGATACGAGAGGGACTTGCTCAGGCGGGCTTTACCGTGTACGGCGGCGTGAACGCGCCTTACATCTGGCTGAAAACGCCGGACGGCCTGACTTCATGGGAATTCTTTGACGAACTCATCAACCGCGCCGGTGTGGTCGGCACGCCCGGTTCGGGCTTCGGCCCGAGCGGCGAAGGCTATTTCCGCCTCACCTCGTTTGGTTCGCTGGAAAATTCCGTAGCGGCTATCGAGCGGATCAAGAAAGCGTTTTAATCTTTTACCATGCCGCTTTTCTACAATAAAAAGGCACAAAACCCCGCCGCATTTATCTAAAAATTCGATATTGAAATTGTCATAACACTATGCTATAATTATATGAAATGTGTGTATCGCGAAAAGGCGAAAACAATGAGAAAACGGAGGTCTTTCCTGACCGACGTTGTCTCAAAAATACGAGAAAAGGAATGAACAGCAAATGAAAGCATGGCTGATTCTCGAGGACGGACGCGTCTACCAGGGCGAATCTGTCGGAGCGGAAAAGAAAACCGTCTGTGAAATTGTGTTCAACACCTCCATGACGGGCTATCGTGAGCTTCTTACCGACCCGTCTTACGCGGGGCAGGGCGTTGTGATGACATATCCCATTATCGGCAGCTACGGCGTATGCGGAGAGGATACCGAATCCCGCCGCCCGTGGGTGGAGGCGTACATCGTGCGCGAGCTGAACAGAACCGCTTCCAACTTCCGCTCGGAGGGGTTCCTGCGGGATTATCTGATCAAAAATGATATTCCCGTTATACAGGGGATTGACACCCGTGCGCTGACCAAGCACCTTCGCGAGTCGGGAACCATGCGCGGCATGATTACCTTTGGCGAGCGCTTCGACATGAATGCCTGCATGAAAGAGATCAAGGCATACACCCTGCCCGAAACAGTGCCGACTGTCACCTGCGCGGAAAAATACACCCTCGGTCAGGGCGGTCGGTATAAGGTGGCGCTTCTCGATCTGGGCGCCAAGCAGAATATTCCGCAGTCCCTCGTGAACCTCGGCTGCGAGGTCACGGTCTACCCTGCGCAGACCTCCGCGGAGGAGATTCTGGCGGCTGGACCGGACGGCGTCATGCTTTCCAACGGACCCGGCGACCCCAAGCAGTGCGGCAGTGTGATTGAGGAAATCAAGAAGCTCATCGCGGCAAAAATTCCGATTTTTGCCATCTGTCTGGGGCATCAGCTCACGGCGCTGGCCAACGGCTTTGACACCTACAAGCTCAAGTACGGTCACAGAGGCGCCAATCACCCGGTCAAGGATTTGAAAACGGGTCATATCTACATCACCTCGCAGAATCACGGCTATGTGGTGGACGAGCAGTCTATCGACCCCGCTGTGGCCGAGATGAGCCACGTCAACGTCAACGACGGAAGCTGTGAGGGCGTGCGCTATAAAAACGGCTACGTCTTCACCGTGCAGTTCCACCCCGAGGCATGCCCCGGTCCGCTGGACTCCGCGCCGCTTTTTGAAGAATTCATTGCTATGATGGGAGGCAACAACTAATGCCCAAGAATCCTGCTATAAAAAAGGTTGTCGTCATCGGCTCCGGTCCGATCATCATCGGTCAGGCCGCCGAATTTGACTACGCGGGCACACAGGCGTGCCGCTCGCTCAAGGAGGAAGGCGTTGAGGTCGTCCTGATCAACTCAAACCCCGCCACCATTATGACCGACAAGGACATTGCGGACAAGGTTTACATCGAGCCGCTTACCACCGACACGGTCAGGAAGGTCATTCTCGCGGAAAAACCCGACTCCATTCTGCCCACCCTCGGCGGTCAGAACGCGCTGAACCTCGCGGTGGAGTTGGAGGAAGAAGGCTTCTTTGCCGCACACGGCGTGACCATGATCGGCACCACCGCCGAAACCATCCGCAAGGCGGAGGACAGACAGGAATTTAAAGACACCATGGAGAAAATCCACCAGCCCTGCGCCGAAAGTCTGGTGGTGCATACGGTGGAGGACGCCGTCGCGTTTGCCGAGAAGATCGGCTATCCCGTGGTGGTGCGTCCCGCCTTCACGCTGGGCGGCACAGGCGGCGGCATTGCCCATAATCATGACGAGCTGGTGGAAATCTGCGGTCACGGTCTCCAGGTCAGCCGCGTGACCGAAGCGCTGATCGAGCGCTACATCGGCGGCTGGAAGGAAATTGAATATGAAGTCATCCGCGACAGCGCGGGCAACTGCATCACCGTCTGTAATATGGAAAATCTCGACCCGGTGGGCGTTCACACGGGCGACTCCATCGTTGTCGCGCCGTCCCAGACGCTCAGCGACAAGGAACACCAGATGCTCCGCAGCGCGGCGCTCGCCATCATCGACGAACTCGACATCGCGGGCGGCTGCAACGTGCAGTTCGCGCTCAATCCGAACAGCTTTGAGTACGCGGTCATCGAGGTCAACCCCCGCGTGAGCCGTTCTTCCGCGCTGGCATCCAAGGCGACGGGCTATCCCATCGCCAAGGTAGCGGCCAAAATCGCGCTGGGCTACCGCCTCGACGAGATCAAGAACGCCATCACCCACAAGACCTTTGCCTGCTTCGAGCCGACGCTGGATTACTGCGTTGTCAAGATTCCGCGCTGGCCGTTTGATAAATTTGTCTATGCCAAGAGAAAGCTCGGCACCCAGATGAAGGCGACCGGCGAAGTCATGGGCATCGGCATCAATTTCGAGAGCGCGCTGATGAAATCCATCCGCTGCCTCGAAACCAACATTTTCAGCCTGCGCATGAAGGAAGTCATGGAGATGGACGATGCAACGCTCGGACAGGCGCTTCATCTGGTGGACGACCGCCGCATCTTCGTCATTGCCGAAGCACTCCGCCGCGGCTATACGCAGGAAAGCATTCACGACATTACCACCATCGACCTGTGGTTTATCGACAAGCTCGCCTCTATCGTCGAAACCGAAAAGGCGATTGCAACGGAACTGAGCGTGGAAACGCTCCGCCGCGCCAAGCTGCTCGGCTTCACCGACAAGGTGATCGGTGAAATCTGCGGCAGGGACGAGGACGAAGTCCGCGCCATGCGTTACGACAACGGCATCAGGGCGGCCTACAAGATGGTCGACACCTGCGCCGCCGAATTCGACGCGGAAACCCCTTACTACTATTCCTGCTACGAGAGCGAAAACGAGGTTGACCCGACAACCGACAAGAAAAAGGTCATGGTCATCGGTTCCGGCCCGATTCGTATCGGTCAGGGCGTGGAGTTTGACTACTGCTCGGTGCATTCCGTGTGGGCGCTCAGGGCGGCGGGCTATGAGACGATCATCGTCAACAACAACCCCGAAACCGTTTCCACCGACTTTGACGTGTCGGACAAGCTGTACTTTGAACCGCTGACCCCCGAAGACGTGCGCAACATCGTGGAGCTGGAGCAGCCCTACGGCGCGGTCGTGCAGTTCGGCGGGCAGACAGCCATCAAGCTGTGCGAGGCGCTCGACAAGATGGGCGTGCGCATTCTCGGCACCTCCGCGGAGAATATGGACAGAGCCGAGGACAGAGAGCTGTTCGACCGGATTCTCACCAAGTGCGGCATTCCCAAGGCGCCCGGTAAGACGGTCTTTACCTGCGACGAAGCCATTGCCGCCGCCAATGAAATCGGCTATCCCGTCCTCGTGCGTCCTTCCTACGTGCTGGGCGGTCAGGGGATGCATATCGCCTTCTCGGATAAGGAGATCCGCGAGTATATCGGCATTATCAACCGCATCCAACAGGATCATCCGATTCTCGTTGACAAATATATCATGGGCAAGGAGGTTGAGGTTGACGCGATCTGCGACGGCACTGACATCCTCATTCCCGGCATCATGGAGCATATCGAGCGCGCGGGCGTTCACTCCGGCGACTCCATTTCGGTCTATCCCTGCCAGTCGATCAGCAAGAAGGTGCAGGAGAAGATCGTGGAGGATACGCGCAATCTGGCGCTGTCGCTGGGCGTGCGCGGCATGATCAACATCCAGTTCATCGTCAAGGACGATGTGGTGTATATCATCGAAGCCAATCCTCGTTCTTCCAGAACGGTTCCCTATATCAGCAAGATCACGGGCATTCCGATTGTCAAGCTGGCGACGCAGTGTCTCTTCGGCGACAAGAAGATTCCCGACCTCGGCTATGAATACGGCCTCCAGAAGGAGCAGCCTACCATCGCCATCAAAATGCCGGTCTTCTCGTTTGAGAAGCTCTACGGCGCGGACATCAGCCTCGGTCCCGAAATGAAGTCCACCGGCGAAGTGCTGGGTATCGCCTACACCTACGAGGAAGCCCTTATCAAGGCGTTTGTCGGCACCGGTATCCGCCTGCCCCGCAGCCACAAGATTGCCATTACCGTCAAGGATATGGACAAGGAAGAAGTCGTTCCCATCGCGCAGGATTTTGTCGATCTGGGGTATGAAATCTACTGCACCGCCGGCACCAGCCGTTATCTCTCCGACCGCGGCATCCCCAACCGTGTGGTAAAGCGCCTCGAGGACGGTTCCCCCAACTACATTGACATGATTGTCAACAATGAGCTTGACCTCATCATCAACACCCCCACACAGGGCATGGAAACCAACCGCGACGGCTATCTCATCAGAAGAAATGCCGTGGAGTGCGGCGTGCATTGCTTCACCTCGCTTGACACGGCGAGAGCATTGGCAACCTGTCTCAAGAACGCTGACGGCGTTGATCTCTCGGTCATCGACATCGCGAAAATTTAGTGGTCAGTGGTTAGTGGTTAGCGCTGTCCAAAATGCAAGTACTCCCTTCGGTACGTCTGTGACGTGACGGAGGGAGTTTGTTTTGCCAAGTGGAGAACCAGTTGATACAACGAAAAACAGCGCAGATGCACAGGAAAGCACATCCGCGCTGTTTTTTGTTGTCTGTAAAAAATCATGAAAAAGCGGAGCTGCAACAGCATGAAGCCGTAAATAAACAACTTCACATTTCACTTTCCTTTCGGAGGAGGGAAGTTGTCATGCAGGAGATGCTTCGGAAATGACCGGGCGGGGATTACGCGTGATCAGACGGTTTCAGCTTGAATTTTAATACGACCGGGTTATGATCGCTGTAGAGAAACTGATTGTCGACCACATCCATAAAGGCGGATTCCACATTGTCGGAAACGATAAATCCGTCAACGATCAATGTAAAACAGTCCGGTCCATAAGGTTTGTCACAGTTGCGGCAGGAGGGAATGGTGAGTCCGCTGTGGTAATCGGTCAGTTTATCAAAATGAGCCGGTATCATCTCATCGGGAAACTCTGCCGCCCAGCTGTATTGTTCGGGAACCTCGTCATTAAAGTGTTCCTTGGAATGTCCGGTAAAATCATGATTGAAGTCACCGGCGCAGATGACATAATTCCCTTTTTCGTATTCCTGCTGCATATCTCCGAACAGCTTTTGAAGCTGTTGTGCCTGCAAATCACTGTCCGTTCCGTATGCGGACAGATGGGCGTTGATGACGACCAATTCCTTCCCGTTTTCCGTTTGGATATGGTTGACGGAATAGCAGCGGTCGAGGTCAATGAACTTTGACACGCTTTCCGAAATCGGCAAACTGCGCCGTGTGGCGGAGGCTATCCGCGCGGTGCTGAGCGTCAGAAGTCCCGAGTGGGAAGCTCCGTGAGGCTGAAGAAAAGGGTAAAACAGAAACGCGGAATGATAATTGACAGCGAAGGTGGAGGAAAAACCGTCAAACGCATTCTGCATCCGTTCCGCCTCGTTTATATGATAGCTGCGGGTAGAGTCTGTATCCACTTCTTGTATCATGGCGATGTCGGGACGGTATTGTTTTAAAAGAGCGATATCTCCGTCAATGCACTGTATAACGCTTTCTTTCGACGCCGCCCAAGATTGCGTGCCGCCGTCCATAAAAAACGTATAGTCGGGTGTGTAGGCGCCGAAGCCGATATTGTAGGTGATGGCGGTATATTCCGTGTCTGTTTTGAGTGTGTCGGTTCCGGCGGTTCCGGCAGGTTCCAGCGTCTGGTTGTCCCCGATGCGGTTATATGTCATCAGCACATAGGCGATATATCCCGCGATAATCAGAAGGAATGCCCCCGCCACGCACGAAAGGAGGATAGCACCCCGTTTCAGACGGTTCTTTTTTGCGTTGGGTTTGTTTTGTCTTTCCATTGCCGACTCTCCTTTTTATGGTTACTCCTGCGATTCCATGTGATCGGGAGCGGTGACTTTGAGCATATTGAGAATGTTGGCGATCACGCGGCGCACGCAGTCACAGAGCAGCAGACGCGCGGCAGTGAGGTTGTCGTCGTCGTTGCCCAGCACGCGGCAGTCGTGGTAGAACTTGTGATATTTGGAAGCCAGCTCCATGACGTAACGGGTCATGCGGGCGGGTTCGTATTCCTTCGCCGCCGCGATGATTTCGTTCGGCAGGGAGGAGAGGTAGCGGATGAGTTCGATTTCGGAGGGATGCGTGAGCAGGTCGAGCGCCTCGGGGGATACCTCGTCGAGATTGAATTTCTTTGCCTCGTCGCGGCGGAAAATCGAGCAGATTCTCGCGTGGGCGTACTGCACATAATAGACCGGGTTCTGCGAATCTTCGCGCACCGCGAGTTCCATGTCGAAGTCCATCTGGGTGTTAGCCTCGCGCAGGTTGAAGAAAAAGCGTGCCGCGTCCACTGATACCTCGTCAAGCAGGTCAGCGAGTTGAATGGCCTTGCCGGTACGTTTGCTGACGATGACCGGAACGCCGTTGTCCATCAGGCGCACGAGCTGCATGAGAACGATGTGGAGCTTGGAGCCGTCCAGACCGATCGCGTCCATCGCGCCTTTCATACGCGCGACGTGACCGTGATGGTCGGCGCCCCACACGTCGATGCAGGTGTCAAAGCCGCGCTTTTGGAATTTGTTGCGGTGATAGGCGATATCCGCCGCGAAATAGGTGGGGTTGCCGTTGGCACGGACCAGCACCTCGTCCTTCTCGCCGCCGAACTGCGTCGCCTTGTACCAGATCGCGCCTTCCTTCTCGTAGGTCAGCCCTTTCTCGGTGAGGATGTCGATGATCTCCTGTACCTCGCCGCTTTCATGCAGCGAGCTTTCGAGAAACCATGTATCATAGGTAATGCGGTATTTGGCAATGTCCGTCTTCATTCTGGCGATGTTTTTGGGCAGGGCATAATCCACCAGCGCGGCGCGGCGTTCTTCCTCGCTCTTGCTAAGGTAGCTGTCGCCGTGTATGTCGGCAAATTCCTTTGCCAGCTCGGTGATGTCAGCGCCGTGGTAGGAATCCTCCGGCAGCGGTGCGGCGTCTTCGCCCTTGAAAAGCTGCTGGTAGCGGATGTCCAGCGAGAGGGCGAATTTCTGGATCTGGTTGCCCGCGTCGTTGACGTAGAATTCGCGGGCGACGTCATAACCCGCCGCTTCGAGTACGGCGGCAAGGCAGTCGCCCAGCGCGCCGCCGCGCGAATTGCCGATATGCATGGGACCGGTGGGGTTGGCGGAAACAAATTCCACCATCACGCGTCTGCCCTGACCGTAATCGGATTTGCCGTAATCGGCGCCGTCAGCGTGAATGCCCGTCAGGACGTCGCTGAAATAGCGGCGGCTGACAAAGAAGTTGATGAAGCCGGGACCCGCGACCTCCACGTGCTCGACATAGGTGCCGGTGAAGTCCATGCGCTCGGTGAGAAGCTCCGCAATCTTGCGGGGCGGCAGACGGAACGCCTTGGCGGAGATCATCGCCGCGTTGGTGGCAAAATCGCCGTGGGAGGGGTCGGCGGGGATTTCGATGGTAAAGGCGGGGGCGGGGACGGCGGGGATGACTTCATCCGCTACCGCGCGTCCCATCGCCGCCATGATGATTTCTCTGATTTGTCCGTGTATGTCATGGATGGCATTGGTCATTTGGTCAATCAATCCTTTCTGTGATTTCGGTCAGCTCCATGATGACGCGGTTGATCTGCGCCGCGCCGTCGATCTCCACCTGCGAGACGTATTCCACCCGTCCGCCGCGTTCGGTGAGCGAGCAGTCCGCGCTTTGCAGGGTGAACACCATCGGAATCGTGCCGTAGGGCGTCTGGGCGTCAACGCTGTGGGAATAGCCCGGACGAAGGAGAATCGAGAAGGAACGGCGGCGGGATATCTGAATCTCACCGTCGGAAGTGATTTTGATCACCGTGAATCCGTTTTCCTCGTCGTCATATTTGAGCCGATGCACCCCGTCCGCGAAAGAATAGCGGCAGGGGCAGATGACCTCCATATCGTCGTCGTAGTCGTCCGCGTGAATCGAGGTCGCAATTTTCAGGCGGTAGGATGTTTCCGCACGCATGGTTTACTTTTTCCTGTCCGCTCTTTCGAGGGCGAACGCGATGATTTTGTCGATCAGCTCGGTTTTGCCGACGCCGGACGCTTCAAACAGCTTGGGGTACATGCTGATTTCGGTGAAGCCGGGCAGGGTGTTGGGTTCGTTGAGCATCGGTTCTCCGTCGCTCTTGCGCACCAGGAAGTCGATGCGCGCCAGTCCCGAACAGCCGAGAATCTTGTAAGCACGGAGCGCTCTCTTTTGAATCAGCTCCACGGTAGCGGGTTTGAGGTCGGCAGGAATAACCAGGCGGCTGGATTCGTCGTTGTATTTTGCGTCGTAGTCGTACCAGTCGGCGGCGGGAATGATTTCGCCCGGTACAGAGACGATGGGTTCGTCGTTGCCGAGCACCGCCACTTCCACTTCACGACCGTTGATGGCTTCCTCCACCACAATCTTGTCGTCATGCTGGGCCGCGAGACGCACCGCGTCCATCAGTTCGCCGGGGCTGCTGCATTTGCTGATGCCCACCGAGGAACCGGCGTTGGCGGGCTTGACAAAGCAGGGATAACCAAGCTGATCTTCCACCTGTTCGAGGCAGCGGTCGATGTGGCGTTCAAAATAGCGGTGATAAAACCATAAGAATTTCGCCTGCGGAATGCCGCCGTATTCGAGGACGGTGTTGGTGAGCGCCTTGTCCATGCAGATGGCGGAAGAAGCCACGCCGCAGCCGATGTAGGGAATCTGCGCCAGTTCAAACAAGCCCTGCATGGAGCCGTCTTCGCCGTTTTTGCCGTGCATGACGGGGTAAGCCACGTCGAGGCGGACGGTTTCCGTGCCGCTCTCCCGCAGCACCAGCATACCGTGAACCGCCGCGTCGGGGACAATAAAAGCCTGTGTGGTCTTGCCGGAGGTTTCCCATTCGCCGCCCGGAATGAGACCCACGTCTCCCTCATAGAGGTACCATCTGCCCTCCTTGGTGATGCCGATCATATATACGTTGTATTTTTCTCTGTCAATGTTGTTGAGTACCATTGTGACCGAGACTCTCGACACCTCATGTTCCGAGGATTTACCGCCGAAGATCACGGCGACGTTTAATTTGTTTGCACCAGACATAATCTTCTTCCATCCTTTCAATGATGCTGTCTTATCGGAATAAGTGCTATACATTATATTATACAACAAAAAAACGGCGGTTGCAATAGATTTAAAACCGAAACCGCCGTTTTTTCTTCCTTTTTTCTGATTTTTCTGCGTTTACCGCATTTTCTGCGTCTTTTCTGAATCCGTTACGGACAGGCGTTATGATTTCGCAGCGGACGCGTCCTCCTGCGCTGCCGTTGGGGGCGCTTCCTCCGTGATAGATACGCTTGCCGAATGCGTCTCGTCGTCATGGATCTCAACGGAAACCGTTACCCCGCCGTCTTCTCCGTCTCCCTGTTCCGGCAAGTCGTCGGCTTTGTAGATCACAATGTCGCCGTTGTCGGAGGTGATCTTGAATTGATCTCCGTCCGCATAATCGCTGGCGCTGACCTCCGTGCCGTTGATATACACTCTGAGATTTTTCCACGCGCTGCCCAGCACACCCGAATCCGCCTCCGCCGCGTTCACGGCGACAGCGGAGGAAGCCGCCAAAGCCGCCGCCGCGAGGATGGCCATTACTTTCTTTTTGTTCTTTGTCAATTGAATCGCCTTGCCTTCCTTGTTCTTTACGTTGAAACATTTTTTCTTCAGCTCTTCGGAAGCGTGAATTTCCGAAAAGGTCGCCCGGTATTGTTGTTTAAAATTCATAATCCGCCTCCGAAAGTTTTGATTTGAGTTTTTGTCTTGCTCTCATAAGCTGTGTCTGTACGGTCGTCTCCCGAACGCCGAGCATGTCCGCGATTTCTCCGACGCGATAATCCTCGTAGTAATACAAATGCACCACGATACGATATTTGGGCGGCAGCGACCGCACCGCGAAAAACAGCTCGCTTTGTTCCGGAATTTCAAAGAGGATTCCCTCCTTTGCCAGACTCTCGTCATCCATCGGGCAGGTCACACGTCTGTGCCACGGCGAGGATAAGTAGCGTCTGCCTTCATTGACGGCGACGCGAATGAGCCAGCTTTTCATATGTTCCTCATCGTTGAAAAATCCTTCATGTCTGAACAGCTTTAAAAATACATTCTGCACAATATCCTCCGCGTCGCTCCTGTTTTTGCAGCAGCTCAGCGCGATTCGGAACAGCATATCCGAATAGCGCTGTACCGCTTCTGTAAATTCCTCGTCTGACATTCAGCCACCTCCTATGCAAATTTTGAGGACGGAGCAAGCCGCCCTTGAAAGGCCTTTCATATAGTAACATCAAATACAACCCCAAAATATCACGGTCATTTTGATTCCTCACAAAAACATAATAATACCGCCCCGCCGCTCTCATAAAAGAATAACCGTCCGGCAGCGTCAAACCGGACGGTTATTATGTTTAGAAAATGAATTTTGAATATTTTAAAACCCGATCTTCACGGTTTCGCCCTCCAAAACCGCGCTCGGCGATTGGGTAATGGGCAGCTTTTGTTCTTCGGAAAAGCCGATGGTTTCGCCGTCGCGCAGTTCCGCGTCACTCTCGATCACATATGTGGCAACGTCGGTCATAAAGCCGAGAAGTTCCTGTGGGGAATGGGCGCTGTCGATGACCTCGATTTCCTCCTTGCCGAAGGAAGGCTGCAAACCGTAGGTGTAGCTGCAAAAGGTTTTGCCGCCGTCGTTGCTGTAGAGCCCGAAAAAGACAAGATTCATCACGGGATACATATCCTTGTCGAGATACAGCCGCGCGTGATCAATGTAAAAATCCGGCG